>CAYOJI010000058.1:0-13334 GCA_964404225.1 uncultured Nitrospiraceae bacterium | reverse complement strand
CCTTCGGGGACGCTACCCTTCGCCAAGATGGGTAACCCCAAAAATTTCACAATGTTTGCTCAAGGGACATATCCACCACGGCTTATTACCCTTATCCTGTTGGTGATCTCCTAACCTGAATGAGGTTTTCAAGTTGACAACTGTAATTTTGTGTGATAATTTTTTAAAAAAGTTTGATTAAATCTATAAAAAATATATGCAATTGCTCGAGATAAGCATAATCCACTTTGTTCATGAATATTAGGGCCAAGTAAAATTATAGTTAATGGGAGGAGCAAAAGGTATGCCTTTAAAAATCTTTTCGGTTGCTGTTATAGTAGTTTTCTTATTCAGTTCCTGCGCTCCATTACCTCCGCCAGGAACTGCCCTTACTTCTGGGGAAAGAGAGTCTGCAAAGAAGACTTGTATTGCACGATATACAGCAGTTGGAGCTGTTGGTGGAGGTGTAATAGTCGCGCTTCTCAGTGGCAAAAAGCTTGAAGGAGCATTAATAGGAGCAGCAGCGGGGGAACATTAGCTTTTGCATTGGCATGGGGTAAATGCCTAAATGTTTACTCAGACCTCAAAAGTTATCCAAAGGCAGATGCTCGTACCACAGCTCGACAAGTAGGATACAAACCTTCTCAAGGATATGTTACAAAGATAAAGAATTTTTCTGTAGAACCCAAAAGTGTTTCACCGGGTCATAGAGTTAAGCTTAATGGGTCGTATTATGTAATGGGCCCAGAAGATTGCAAAGAATTAAAAGTTACAGAGACGAGAACTGTTCACTATTTTGACCAATTTAAAAATGAATGGAAAGAGTTAGGCTCAGTTGATCAAGAAATCACTACTGCTTTAGGTACGCGAAAGGCTGAGGGAAGTTTTGAGTTACCTTCGGATGTTCCCGAAGGTCGTTATAAAATAACACTTAAGGTATCAGCTAAAGGCGAAGAAGATGAGGCTTCACGGGAAATAAGTGTGGGAAAAAGATTTGCAATGAGAGTTGGAAATTATGAAAGCAGACTCTTTTAGAAGAGAAAATGCACTAACCAAATTGTTTGGCTTAAAAGGTAAATATATTATGCACAAAGTATTTAAATATTTTTCTGTTATTTTATTTGCAATTACAATACTTTTATTGAATATTAACTTTTCTTATTCTGGGCAAACCCCTATAACTGATGATCATATAAATACTATCAAAAACCTATTCAAAAAAGGGGTATCAAGAATGGATATGTTATCCTTGACAAATATGGCCGTATTGAACTCAAAGGTGAGTATTATGATGAAAAAGAGGTTGATAAGGCTTTCTCGATTGCACAGAGTGTAGTAGGTGTTAAATGGGTATCACCAGTTACCCCAGAAAATATAAAGGTTAAGGAATGGGAAAAGAGGCTTGGAAGTATTTTTTCTCGTGCTAATGTTCTTAAGCCTTCTATAAAGGGTGATGAACCACCAGGACCAATAAAGAACAGATAAGCCCTTGTCGTTGGAGTTGGACAATTTAAGTATGGCATTAACAAACTCCAGTATACTGTAAAGGACGCGTCAAGCTTTTACCAATTTTTAACCGATCCTTTAAGGGGCAATTTCCCGACGAAGAACGTTATTTTTCTTACAGATGAAAAGGCTACAAAGGATAACATAGCAAGAGCTCTTAATAAGATAAGGAATAAGGCAGAAGAAGATGACCTTGTTGTCATTTACATAAGCAGTCATGGTACACCGCCAGACAAGTTTGGAGGCGTACACATTGTTACGTATGATACCGAGGTAAAGCTAAGAGAAAACGTGTGGCATACAGCGCTTACTGACTCTATGCTCAGGGATTTTGTCGAAAATCTTAGAGCTAAAAGAATGGTGATGATTCTCGATACTTGTTATAGCAACGGTGCCTATAAAAATGTTCCTGGCTTTCTTCCAACAGGTGGAAAATCATTAGGTGTAGAGGATGACGAGGGTTATGGTATCTCTAAAGAACATGGAAGGAGATTATTGGGTGCCAAAGATATAGTGCTTGAAGATGAGCTTAAAAAGACAAATACGCAAAGTAAGGGATGGGGAAAAGTATTGATCAGCTCGAGCGGTTCCGGTGAAAAGTCGTGGGAGTCCAGTATACTTGGTAGTAGTATATTTACTTACTATTTTATCGAGGGGCTTAACCGATATAATGGTTCAATAAAGGAGGCTTTTTTCTATTCAAAGCCACTTGTTTACCAAAAGGTGAAAGAGGAAAAAGGCTCTGATATAGAACAAAAACCTCAGGTGATTGCTACCAGTAAAAACTGGGATATGGATTTAACACAAGGAAGACCTTAGATACCAGATTATATTACTTGTGTTTTAATTTTATCTCTAAAGTAAGAATACCTTTATTAAGAACCGACGCCGGAACAACACCATAATGAGAGCCATCTTTGGATTCTACTTTTATTTCGGTTGAGGATACCTTTTGAGGGTTAAAATTATCTTGGGTTGAAATTACAGCATAACTGGTCTTTAGGTCATCTTCAAGAACTATATCCTTTGCACCTTCCAGACTGGCTAAAATTAGTGGTAAAGGAGTTGTTAATTCATCGATATCTCTATTAGTGGAAGGGGTTGGAGTCGATGGTTGGTTCGGAGGATTTGGCTGAGCTGACTGGGTTGGTGGCGTTTTAGAACTAATAGTGGAAGTTTCTTTCCCCCCAGTATTTTGAGGCTTTAATAGAGGATTCGGATTCATGGAAAGCATAACTAAAATTTTTTCGACACCAGGCTCGCCAACGAATCTCAAGTTACTTTTAGTAGGGATTTCGATCTCTTTATCAGCTTCAACATATTCGTTAAATAAAATATGGGTATTTCCAGATGAACCAATATTAAGGATAGTAAGATATCCAGATTTATTCGTCTTAATCAATAGTTTAATTTTATCGCCTATTTTAAATACATGAGAAGTTGGCACGACCTTAGTTTGTCCGTCTTTTGAAACGAGAATAATTTTATAAGATATACCAACGCCTTTCTTACCCTCAAATGAGGACTTTGCTGTCTCTTTAGCGTAAAGTACTGTTTGGGATACAAAAGTTATAAAAATGGTTAAAAGAGAAATAAATAGTTTATTAAAATAATACTTTTTCATAAGAAGGCTCCCTTACCATATGTTTTTGATTTATAATATAATTTAGAATTAACTTTTTATCAAGTAAAGTATGAGGATCATTAATGAAGATTTTTTAGTATCTTAAGAACAAAGAGATTATGTAGAAAGGAGGTTTGAAATTTATAAAATAATTTATAAAATAAAGGTAAAACTCATCTTATTATTGTTAATAATCTCTTTTTTTAACTACTCAAATCTCTTCGCTGACGAAGCTATTTGTAATCAAGAAGGTATACTTGTAAGAAATTTGACGCTTTATGACCTTTGGTTCAAAAAAGATGATGGTCCATGCACTATTTTAAAGCGAAATAAAAATTTTGTTATAAAGCCCGAAGATGAAGTTAATATATTTTCGGATATGAACTGTCAAACTCTATATTGCAATACATCAACTTTTGATGGTTATAAATCATTCGATACAAATGGAAATTGTAGGATAAAAATACTGCCTAGCTGTAATATTACAGATATGTAAAAGCTATAATCCTATATCAAGCTAAGAATAAGCGAAAATACTAACTCTGCCACCTGTTCCTGAATAAATAATAAATAAAGTGATCCAAGAGATGTTGAACAAGCTAAATTAAAGGACTACTTTTAACTCAATCTCTTTATAACCTGCTAAGAACTTTTTCCTTAAAACTTTTATCTTTATTTCCTCACCAAATTTTTTTCCTATCATAAAAATCTTAACATCTTCTATATCCTCAATCTTCCAGTCATCAAAGGATACAAGAATATCACCTACCTCGAGCCCTGCGCTTTTTGCTATACCGCCGGGTACTAATTTTTCAATCTTGACATATTTGTCTTCTTCTTTAATAACGATGCCAAGTTTTGGATAAGATGGAGGAGAAATATGTTCAGCAAAAAATACAAAATCTGCAATATCATTATCGATATATTCTGTATGCGGGATGAGGGTTACATAGTCTTTGTTGTTTAATCTATATACCCGTTTGGGTATTCCTGAATCAAACATAATATGTCCTACCCCTGCAAGTATTACAATTTGATAATCAGGATTTTTATCTATAAAATCTGCAATAGAGTGAGCCATGGTTTCATCCCAGAGTATTTGTGATTGATAAAAATGATCGAAATTTCTGCTGTCGTGATTTTTGTGTTGTTCGAATATATCTTTGAGCCTCATCTTATATTCTTCATCAGACATGTCCATATCTTGAGGGATTTCCTTCTTCTCAGCTTCTGAAAGCGAATCAAGACCACCGTCTGAGACCTTTTTGAGTATTTCTGATCTGATATTAAGTGCTATTATGGGAATGTTCCTAATCTTTGCATAATCTATGATCTCTTTATAATAGATGTAGTCAAACCTCCATCTACTGAAATACTCTGTCCTTTTTAAAAATTCTTTTTCATCGATTTTATCCGAAATATAGTCATTAATTATTTCCTGAAATGCTGTTTGAAACATCTCCATGCCAATAGCAAACTTTTTACCCCTTTCATAAAGGCTTCTGATAACATTTAATTGCATTTTATGATCCTCATAATTTGTGTGTCTCTCGCCCACATAAATTATAGGTTTATCAATAATCGAATCAATTATTTCGTCTACATTTGTAAGATCTTTAGGCTTCATAATTAGTGGAGGTTTATATAAATCTACTTTTATCCCTCTCATTGTCTCTTCTATCTTTTTATCCGTATTCTTCCCACCTTCAAATTTTAAGAAAGAATAATTGCCATAATGGATTATCTTTCTCGCTACAGATTCAACTTCTTCCTTTGTATCACTTTGAACGATTGCTATAACCTTAGAGGTATTAAGCGGATTTTTTTTCATTTCTAATGTAAAACCTTTTTCTGCTTTAAAAACACTGCCAAAAAGTCTTTTCAAAACACTACCTTCTGAACCTAAAACAAGCAATGAAGATGTTTTGATATTATCATCTGTGATTTCTTTTTCATTCTTTATACCAAAACCCTGCTCTTTTAATATGTCTATTAAAGCTGTATATTTCTCTGTATCTTTTTCAGGAATAACAATCAACCTTTTTTCATCACCTAAAAGTCTTGATATTACAGGTGGATATTCTTTTTCAGAAAGTCTTCGCATAGTGTCGTAATTCTGATCAAAAATCATATTTAAAGGATTTCCATTAATGGGTATTTCAAATTTCTCTACAATATCTTTAATCTCTATGATCCTATTGATTTCCTCTTTATCGGATTTTATGTCCAACGTTATACTTAAATTATATGGATCACTTTTCTGAACTATTTCAAAAGAGACTACTGGATTGCCTTCTTTTAAATTCACTCTTACTTCTCTAATTTCTATAGAAGGAATTCCTTTACGATCAATCCACTGGCTAAAAAACCATCCAAGATCTTTATTAGAGACCCCTTCAAAAATGTTTTTTATATCGAACCATGATGCTTTTCTAAATTTATTTTTTTCAATAAACTTCTTTAGTCCACTATAAAATAAATCATCTCCCAAAAATTTTTTCAGCATATGAAAGACCATTGCACCTTTACCGTATCCAATTGCCCTTGAAGCAAGGTCAAATCTGCCTTTAAAATCCTTTAAAGGAAATTCCTTTTCAGATGTTACATAACTCTCGTAGTCTGTGATCAATTTCTTCCTGTATTCCCATCCTTTGTTTTCTTGTTCCTTATATAGATGATCCGCGAGGTAAACAGTTAAGCCTTCTGACCAGTTACCATCTTCATAATTAACATATACAAAATTTCCAAACCATTGATGAAGCACTTCATGTCCTAAAGATGTTTCAACGATAAAGGGCAGACGGAGCACATCTCGCCCTAAAAGAGTGAATGTGGGCATCGAATACCCTGTTGAGAGAAAATTTTCAACCACAGAAAACCTTTTATAAGGATAAGGTGTGAGAAGATCCTGATACATATTGATATATTTTTTTGTAAATTCTATATAGGTCTTTGCCAGTGAAATATCTTCAGGGAAAAAATATCCATATATATCTATCCCATTATATCTCTCTTTTATTTCTATATATTCACCTGCTATAAAATTTATACCTGTCAATGGGTGTGAAAATTCGAATATATATCTTTTTCCTGTAGGTAAATCTATAGTTTTAACTTCTTCAGCTTCAGATATTGCTAAAAAATCTCTTGGTACCTCAGCCTCGAGTTTGTAATATGATAGATCCTCTATTTTAGGATACCAACCGTTTGTGAGACAAATACCCTTCCTACTAATTACATTTCCAGAAACGACCCCTCTATTTTCAATATTTTCACGTATGTCTTCTTCTCTGAAAACACCTTCAAATGTTATTTCAATTAATCTTTTGCCTTTTATTGTGAATGTATCTTTTTCTATCTCAGGTCTAAATAAATTTCCATCTGCAGTAACAGATTTAATCTTAAGCGCGCTGATGAAAATCTTTATTTCTTTATACTCAAACGGTATTTTGATTTTAACTCTACCATTGAGAAGGTTCTTTTCTATATCGAATGAAATATATAGGTTATATAAAGGCTTATCTGATTGATTAAAATTTACATCTGCATAAACCTTGGATAATAAAAAAAATAAAATGGCAACTAAAAGAAAATAGAAATTTTTCATATTTGATTATATTAATTCTTTATTTTATTTATTTTACAAACTTTATTTAAATATTTCTCCTGTTTCTTTATACCACAGTATTAAATCCAAATGGTGGAGGGGAATTCCTATTTTTTCTGCAAAATTGGACATCTTTTTCTCAATTTGTAGATATTTTGTTTTACCTAATTTTTCAGGAATTTCTCCTATTACACCAAGCTGTTTCAAATTTTTTAGTATGTGTCTGTCAAGGATGGCAATGTTCTCGTAAAGGCCGATATTCCTCAGGAAATGACTTGCCTCCTTATAACCTATTCCCTTTATATTTTTAACAAGCCATTCTCTGCTTTCAAACACACTGTCAAATTTTTTTAAAAAAGGTTTAATCTCAAACTTATGGTTATTAAAGAACATTTCTCGTGCCTTAAAAATATATTCTGCTTTTTTGTTATGAAATCTGACATATTTAAGATGTTTTTTTATTATATTAATGGAAGCATTTAACAAAATATCCTGTTTTCTTAGATTTAAGATTGCTTCCCAGCATGACCTTGCCTTTGATTGGGGAGTAAGGATACAAAAGGCTAACTCAGCGAAGATTTTTTCTTTATCACCCTCAAGCCATATTTTTGAGAATTCGTTTAATCTTGAAATTATTTCACTTCTTTTTTCCCTGTAAATTTCTTTTATTTGCTCAATTAGGTATTTTTTATACATAGAAGAAAAATTTTAAATCTAATAGTGTATTATTAAAATAATAACTTATTTCTGGATAAAGTTTGTTATGAAAAAAGAATCATCAATGGATCTTGGTTTTTTTGAAAGCGAGATAAATGTCTATAGACTTGCAGAAAAGCTAAAGATACAAGAAAGAAAGATTCTTGATTTCAGTACCTCAGTAAATCCATTAGGTGTATCAAAAAAAATTAAGGCGGAAATCCGAAAGCATCTTAAATATTTACATAATTATCCTGACCCAGAAGCAAAAAGATTGAGAAATAGACTTGCAGAATATCACAACGTTAAGCCTGAAATGATCCTTTGTGGTAATGGAAGCACAGAACTAATTTATTTAATTGTAAGAACCTTGAGACCCCAGAGGGTTCTTATCACCATGCCTACTTATTCTGAATACGAACGGGCTATTATAGTAAGTCAGGATTCATCAATCAACAGGCATGTGTCAGAAGATAAAAAAGAAATCATTAGATATCTTTTGCTCAATAAGGAGAAGTATTTCGAAATCAACCCAGATGAATTTATTGATGAAATACGATTTTTAGAAGCTTCTCCAGAGTCGATAAAGATGGCATTCCTTTGCAATCCTAATTATCCAACGGGTAGGGTACTTAAAAAGGATGATGTATTGAAAATTGCTGAAGCAGCACAAAAAAATAGATGTTATCTTGTTGTAGATGAAGCATTTATAGACTTCTGCCCCAATGAATCTGTGGTACAGGAAGTAAAAAGTAATCCTTATCTTATTGTCTTGAAAACAATGGCAAATTTTTACGCGATCGCTGGGTTAAGAATAGGGTATGGCGTATTTCCTTTACATCTCGTTCAAACACTTAAGGAATTAAAGGAGCCATGGACTGTAAATAGTCTTGCTCAGAGGGCAGCGGTTATAGCGATTAAAGACAAAGTCTTTAAGAAAGAAACCACAGAATTGATCCAACAAGAAAAGAGATTTCTTGAAAAGAACTTCAAAAAATTAGGGTTAGAATATTTCAAATCCGATGCAAATTTTTATCTACTAAAAATCGATAACGCAAGGGAAATTTGTAATTATTTGATGAAAAAGGGGATACTTGTGAAAGAGTACTCGAATTTTAAGGGTCTTGACAGCACCTACCTAAAAATTTCTGTAAGATCTCATAGAGAAAATACAATTTTAATTAAGGAATTAAAGTCCTTTTTAAAAGTTGAGTAAAAGTGTATCCATTAATAGATATTCTTAGGTTAGTAAATTGCTATTAAAGAAGTGGTTAAAAAGTACTAATTTTGCTATTGAAGGAATTCTTCAGGCTGCAAAAACCCAGAGGCACGTTAGATATCACTTTTATAGTGCAGCAATCGTACTTCTTTTGAGTTACATTGTTGGCGTGACGCGCGTAGAATTCTTAATAATTTCTTTATCTGTAATTGCGGTTCTTCTTGCAGAGATGTTTAATACAGCTATTGAGACAGTTGTAGACATTATATCACCTGAAAAGAGCGAGAAGGCTCGTGTAGCAAAAGATATAGCAGCTGGTGCTGTCTTATTAACAGCCTTTGGCGTAGCTATTATAGGATATATAGTCTTATTCCCTTATCTTAAAGATTGCTTTACAATAGGCATTCGCATAACGAAACATTCAAAAGAGGAAATTACTATAATAGCTTTGGTATTAGTTTTAATACTTGTTGTTATTACTAAAACCTATTTTGGTAAAGGGAGTCCACTTAGTGGAGGTATGCCCAGCGGACATGCTGCTCTGGCATTTTCAGCATGGGTTGCTATTACTTATATAACGGAGAATTTTGTTGTTTCATTTCTTTCTCTTATTACAGCTATTATAATTGCACATAGCAGAATTATTATAAGGGCACACAGTCTATGGGAAGTTTTTATCGGAGGTTTAATGGGTGCATTAGTGACATTTATTCTTTTTAGGATATTTTTATAATTAAAGCGAAGTCGAAAATGAATTTACAACAATATCTGCATTATTCGCTTAAATAAATAAGGGAAAAGGTATAAAATATAACCCATGCCTAATATTTTGGAAGCCTTAGTCGAGCTTTATACAAAAGCAGCAACTTCTCTTCCTTCTGATGTTGAATCATCCTTAAAGCGTGCTTATAAAAGAGAAAAGATCAACTCAAACGCACGAAACTCACTTTCCATTATCCTTGAAAACATTAAAATTGCAAGAGAGACTAAAAGGCCTATTTGTCAAGATACAGGAGTACCTGTATTTTTTGTAAAAAAACCGGTGAACATAAGCCAAATAAAATTAAAAGAATACATTATCAAGGCAACAAGGATTGCAACAAAAAAGATTCCTTTAAGGCCAAATGCTGTTGATATACTTACAGAAAAAAATTCAGGAGACAATACAGGGATAGGCTTCCCTATTATATATTTCGAAGAGGTTAAAGATAATAGACTTGTAATAGAGCTTATGCTTAAAGGGGCTGGTTGTGAAAATATAGGAAAATTATACAGCCTTCCGGCAAAAGAAATAGACGCTGAAAGAGATTTCTGGGGCGTAAGAAAATGTGTGATTGATACAATTTATGCTGCTCAAGGTAGAGGATGTCCACCGTATATTATTGGGGTAGGAATTGGGGCTTCGAGAGACCAGGTTACAAAACTTTCTAAAGAACAATTTCTCAGGAAACTTGGGGATAAAAATAAATATATAATTTTGGAGAAACTTGAAAAGGATCTAATCAAAGATGTAAATAATCTCGGGATAGGACCTCTTGGCTTTGGCGGTAAGACAACAGCTTTAGAGGTCAAAATTGGAATAAACCACAGACATCCTGCATCATATTTTGTTGATGTATCGATAAGCTGTTGGGCGGATAGAAGGGCTAAGCTTGTATGGGGAATTCGGGATTCAAGATACAAAATTCAGAATTAGAAAATAAGCAAAAAATAGTACTCGATCTTCCACTAAGAAGGGAAGATGTTTTGTCCCTTAAGATAGGAGATATTGTTTTAATAAATGGAAGGATTGTAACCGGAAGAGATAAATTACATAAGTTCTTGTTTAATAAAAGGCCATCGAAGACACAGATTCCGTTTAAGCTTGAAGGCACCATACTTTATCATTGTGGTCCTATAATAGAAAAGACAGCAAAAGGTTATAGTCTAATTGCCTGTGGCCCGACAACGAGTATGAGATTAGAAATGTATGAATACAAAATAATCTCAGAATATGGCTTGAGGGGTATAATGGGTAAAGGTGGCATGGGTATAAAAACACTGAATGCTATGAAAGAAAAAGTTTGTGTCTATTTCCACACTATTGGTGGTGCAGCAGTTTATCTTGCTAAAAGGGTTAAAAGGGTTGTTGGTGTGTGGAAACTTGAAGAATTTGGTATGACAGAGGCGATGTGGATTTTTGATGTTCAAGAATTTCCTGCAATTATTACTATGGATGCCCATGGTAGAAGCCTTCACGAGGAAATTAAAAATAATTCATATGAATATTACAAAAAATATTTGGGATTAGAATGGACATCCTATGCATAGAAAGTAAGAAATAGTTTTTTCTGATTTAAAGCATTTTAACTTTTATTTTTGATGAGAGAATGAATGTTTCTTATCATGATGAATTGATTAATGAGCTGTCTGAGCTTTGTGGAATTCTCCCCGAGTATTGGGATATCTTCGGTAAAAAACATATTATTCCTGTAGAGACCAAAGAAGCTGTTCTAAGGGCTATGAAAGTTAACATAGACTCGATTGAGGATATTAGGGATGAAATTAATAAGAGAAGATACTCACCTTGGAATAAGATTCTTGAACCGGTATATATTTTCTCCGAAAATAATCAACCTGTATTTATTCCTATTTATTTCCCACTCGTAGAAGGCAAAGAAGATGGACTTTTGATTATGTGGTCGATTATCGACGAAAATAATACAAAAGATGAATATATCATTGAAGGAAAAAATATAACGATTTCAGAGACTCAATTTATCGATAGAGTAAGATATGTAAAAGTAAATCTTAGTGAGGACATTAGTCGCGATATAGGTTATTACGACATTTATGTAGAATTGAGACATGTAGAAAAAATTTTTCCTGGAGAGGTAAATATTATACAAAAAAAATCTCGTCTTATAATATCCCCTGACACATGCTATATCCATCCTGAACTTCAGGATGGGAGGGCATGGGGGCTTTCTATTAATCTTTATAGTATCCGTTCAAGTCGCAACTGGGGGATAGGAGATTTTACCGACCTTATGAATATTGTAAAGTGGTTAGCGGATTTGAAAGGTGATTTTGTAGGAATAAACCCAATACATACTATCCCTAATACAAAACCTTTTGGTATCAGTCCTTATTCACCCATTAGCAGACTCTATAAAAATTTTATTTATATAGATGTTGAAAGCCTCCCCGAGATAATAGAGATGGGAAACCGGAAAGTTATAGATTCAGAAGATTTAATTAAAGAGTTAGATGAATGTAAAAAGAAAGAATTTATTGATTATGAAAGAATAGCTTTATTAAAGGAAAAAATTCTAAAAGTGGCTTTCGAGGTTTTTTACGAAAGGCATTATAAGAAAAATACAATTCGTGGGAAGGATTTTAGAAATTATATATCTGAAGAAGGTGAGGCACTAGAATTTTTTTCTATTTATATGGCATTGGCATCAAAATATAGAGGTATAAAAAATTGGGAAGAATGGCCAAAGCAATATCATGATATAACATCTAAGGGCATAGAAAGTTTTAAAAAGAAAAATAAGAAAGATATACTTTTTCATAAATATATTCAATGGATTATTGATAGACAGCAGAAAGAAGTTGCTGAAGAGGCTAAGAAAAGAGGTATGAAATTAGGTATTTACCAGGATCTTGCCATTGGTGCTGTTAACAGTGGAAGTGATGCATGGACTTATCAAAATGTAGTTGCCACCGATGTAGAAGTAGGGGCTCCACCTGATGATTTCAGTCCTGATGGTCAGAACTGGGGCTTTCCACCTCTATTACCCGAAAAGTTAAAAGAATCCGGATATGAGTTGTTTATTCAAACAATCAGAAAAAATATGAAGTATTGTGGTGCATTAAGAATAGATCATGCACTTGGTTTATTTAGACTTTTTTGGATTCCTAAAGGAATGTCTCCCAAAAATGGCGTATATATTAGTTATCCTTCTGAAGATTTATTGAGGATTATAGCCCTGGAAAGTATTCGTAATAAGACAATGGTTATTGCTGAAGACCTTGGCACAATAGGTGAAAATGTAAGAGAATCACTAAGGCGATATAATATGCTTTCATATAGACTTTTTTATTTTGAGAGAAATTATCCCGATCCAACTTTTCTTTCTCCCGAGAAATATCCAGAGATGGCCTTATGTGCTGTAACAACTCATGATCTACCCACTATTTGGGGTTACTGGTTAGGAAGAGATTTAGAGATAAAAAGACAAATAGGCCAATATACTAATGAAAAGATATTACAAAAAAGGTATGAGGAAAGAGAAAGGGATAAAAAACTTATTATATCTGCTTTAATGTCAGAGGGTATCCTGCCTGATAATTTTTCAGAATTAGATGATGTTCCTGAAATGACTACAGAGTTATGTCTTGCTATTTATAAATATTTGGCATTGACACCATGTAAATTAGTTCTTGTTTATCTTGATGATATACTTGGTACTATAGACCAGCAGAATATGCCGGGGACAGTGAATTCTTATCCGAATTGGATGCAAAGGGCGTTGCTAACACTTGAGGAGATAATGGTAGATGAGCGATTTATTAAGCTTTCTGAAATCTTTAAGACAATTATCCATAAGCAGTAACATTATCTTACTTAAACTGAAAAATGCAATTTGGCGGATTAATAAAGTTAAAAGGAAGCATCACCAATTCCGTGATGAATAAAAAAGGGGCTCACCTTATAA
>CAYOJI010000057.1:0-13439 GCA_964404225.1 uncultured Nitrospiraceae bacterium | reverse complement strand
TAAAGATTCGAGCGAACCGAGACATTAGAATGGGTCAAAAATTTCACTCAGGGAGTGAAAGGACATCTCCCCAAAAACCACGGTAAGCCTAAATTTTAGATGCTTCCAAAATTTTATGATTTTGAGAGAAAACTAAGGAGAAAAAGGTTTATATTTAAAAATTAGCATGTATTTCTTTAAATTAATCTGATTCAATCATTGCAAATTATTATTGAAGGGATAAAATGTAATGTATCCGGAATAAAACTTCAAATAAAAATTAAAGGAGGGATAATTATGGCAAAGAAAGGCAAAAAAGAATTAGTAAAGGTTGAACCTTCAAAGGCTATAACCCCCTTTCGCAAAATGGAAGATTGGTTTGATGAGATGGAAAAGCGGTTTGAAGATTTTTTTAGAAGACCTTTTTCATTAATGCCGTCACTATTGCCGCGGATAAGGATTCCTGAAATAGAAGAATTTTCTCCATCCATTGATATCCTCACAGAAGGAGAGGAAGTTGTAATAAAGGCGGAGTTACCCGGGATGAAAAAAGAGGATATTGATATCAGTTTAACAGAAGATACAATAACAATTTCCGGAGAAAAAAAGAAAGAGGAAAAGGTTGAAAAAAAGGATTATTACCTGCTCGAACGTTCTTATGGGTCTTTTAAACGTTCTTTTACCTTACCGACGGAGGTTCAAACAGAAAAGGCATCTGCAAAGTTCAAAGACGGGGTATTAGAGATAAGAATACCAAAGACTGAAGAGGCTAAGAAAAAAGAGAAAAAAATACCAATCGAATAACTAACCCACTTTATTCATAAATTCATGAGTAATTGGCAGATGCGGTATTTGAGCGGTTTTAAATTCTTTCGAAGAAAGAATTTTCCTCGGAGGCTCGATTATATCGAGCCGAGAATGAGCGAAAATACTGCATCTGCCAAAATATTTGTGAATAATATGGGCTAAAAGAAAGGTTATTCAAAAAACTGTCTTTTATGCATTGGAAGAGGGGGGAGATTTATCTTCCTCCTCTTCTTAACCCAAATAATGTAGATATTGCTAAAACCAAAATTATCTTTCCCTTTCAGCTACACCTGTCCTATATGCAGCCTCAGTAACACTTGAAGCTACTGCTGTAACAACCTTTCTATTAAATATGCTCGGCAATATGTACTCTTCATTTAATTCTTTCTCGTCAACCATAGAAGCTATCGCCTTAGCTGCGGAAAGCTTCATTTCTTCATTAATAGTTTTAGCCTTTGAATCAAGAAGTCCCCTAAAAAATCCTGGAAAACAAAGCATGTTATTAATCTGGTTTGGATAGTCAGATCTACCCGTTGCAAGTATCCTGACATGAGGGTATGCATCTTCAGGAGCAATTTCTGGTTCAGGGTTTGCCAGAGCAAAAACAATTGGATCAGAAGCCATTTGTTTAATATCATCAACGGTTATAAGTTTTGGTGCTGAGACACCAATAAATACATCAGTATCCTTCATAGCATCTGACAAAGTTCCTCTAATTATGACAGGATTTGTATTCTCCGAAATCCAAATCTTTAAAGGATTCATGTGCTCTTTTCTATTTTTGTAAATAGTTCCTTGCCGGTCGCAAACAATAATGTCTGTTATACCTATTTCTTTGAGAATCTTACAACACGCTATTCCAGCAGCACCTGCTCCTGAGATAACTACCTTCAGCTTTTCCAGTTTCTTACCTACGATCTTAACCGAGTTATAAAGCGCAGCTAATACAACAATTGCTGTACCATGCTGATCGTCATGAAAGACTGGAATATCGATTTCCTTTTTAAGTTTTTCCTCGATCTCAAAACACCTCGGCGAAGAAATATCTTCGAGATTTATACCCCCAAAGACAGGTGAAATAAACTTAATGGTTTTTATTATTTCATCAGTATCCTTCGTTGAAAGACAAATTGGAAATGCATCTATGTCTGCAAATTCTTTAAAAAGCATAGCCTTCCCTTCCATAACAGGTATTGATGCCTCGGGACCAATATCCCCGAGTCCGAGCACAGCGCTTCCGTCTGTTACTATTGCCACTGAATTTTTCTTTATCGTAAACCTATAAGCCTTCTCTTTGTCATAGTGGATTGCCATACACACACGGGCAACGCCAGGGGTATAAACCCTCGAAAGATCATTATGATTTCTTACAGGAACTTTATTATGTATTTCTATCTTTCCGCCTTGATGTAATAAAAATGTCCTATCCGATACATGAATAATCCTGACTCCCTTAATCTTTTTTACGGCATCAACGATCTCCTTTTCATGAGCATCATCACGAGCATTAACAGTAACATCTCTTACAATTATACCCTTCCCTACCCTAACAACATCTATTGCCATGATGTCACCACCAACTTCCCCGATAACAGTACTAATCTTTCCAATCATCCCAATTTCATTTATTATCTCGAGTCTTAATGTTATGCTGTAGCTTGGACTTGGTTTTTTTTGCATATTTTTAAGATTATAAATACTTTATTATTGAGATTCATTTGTTACTTTAGTTTGAAGCAATTTCGAAGACAAGATTCATTGTTTTGGATTGAGAATTAAACAATTTAAAATAACCCTGCTTTATGCTTTACATCGAACCATAAGAATGAAGGCCCGAAAGAAGTAGATTTACACCTAAATAGGTAAATATTACTGCCATAAACCCTATCACTGATACTATAGCTACCTTTTTACCTCGCCATCCCCTTATCATTCGACTATGTAAATAAAATGCATAAATAAACCATGTTATCAAAGACCAAGTCTCTTTCGGATCCCAACTCCAATATCTCCCCCATGCCTGATCAGCCCAAATAGCACCGAATATAAGCCCTCCAAGCGTAAAGATTGGAAAACCTATGGCAATACTTTTATAAGTTACTTCATCAAGCATTTCAGGATAAATATTGAATTTTTGGATTACCGATCTAAGAATGTGTCCATATTTCCAAATTAAAAAAATGATTACAAGCGCAACTATACAACTTATTATTTTAATGCCTGCCGATGGATTTAAAAAGGAAGTTTTAAACATATAACTTTTTATGAAGATCTCGGGTTTAACAACAACATGAAATTTTAGAAAATCGATAGCCATTGCAATTAGAAGGATTAAAAAAAGACTAAAGGTTATTGTCCAGAAGACGTAAGAGAAATCCCTTTTCCTTTCAGTGGTAACTATTAAATACATAAGTCCTGTACTAAAAGAAAGCGAAAAAGCAGCATAAGCAATAAAACTCATTGTAACGTGGGCAAGAAGCCAATTGCTTTGAAGGGCTGGAACAAGTGGTTGTATTTCCTTTGAAACACCTGATAAATCTATGAAAGCCAGAGCAAGACCAGCAATGGGAGTAATAAACGCCCCGAAAGAGCGGTTTTTAAATTTAAATTCAATTATAAGGTAACCAAGTATGAGGCACCATACAAAAAAAATGAGCGACTCGTAAAGGTTCGTAAGAGGAGCTGATCTTAAAAATCCCATACCACTTAAATCAGCAAATTCCTTCCATCTAAGGATTATTGCGGAAGTTTGAGAAACAAAGCCAATAACAGTTAGAGTAGTTGCGAATATCCCGATCTGGGATTTCTTGAATGCAAGATAAGTAATATATACAATCATGGCAATAATATATGCCATTGTTGACAAACCAAAGAAAAAAGAACTATCCATTATTTTTTGCCTCCCTCTTTTGGATTAATAATGGAGATTAATTTCTCTATTTTCCTCTCAAAAGCAACTCTATTTTTGTTAGAAACAGCACCTATAATTACCCTTGTATTATTCTTTTCTTCAACCGCATTAATCCATATTTTTCGATGACTTATGAAGAAAGCTATAAAGAGGCCGATGCTCATAAAAATACACCCAATGTATACAACCCATACGCCGGGGTCTTTTCTTACCTGTAATCCAGTAAATTCAACCCCCCAGTAATCAATAAACTCAACCCTGTGTCCTCCTGGAAGACTCCATGTTTCAGGATATCTTCTTAGAATCCAACCCGCAAATGAAGGTCTTCCAGAATCGAAGAATTGAACATAGACAGCTGGATTATTCATTTGTGAAGCATATGTATATGCATGACCATGCTGATCGATCTTTAAGGCAGGGCTAAAATCAATAATCCTTCCTGAAATATTAGTGCCTAATATTTGAAAAGTATCTCCCATTCGTAGATGAAGATTGGTAGATTGGCCGTTACCTGAGATAATCTTAAATATAAAAATACCTCTACCCATATTTTCATTATTAAGGCCATAACTCGCTTGATAAAAGGTAACGCCTTTATATGTAAGTGGATCGTTGACTGCTATTGATTTTTGTAAAACCTCTTTTTCATTTTCTATTATTGTTAGCCAACTTTTATACTCTTTTGGCATATCCGATCTCCCATAAAACTCTACATCAAAATTATCACATCTTATATAAAAACCCAGTGGTATCTCGCGACCATTGTCCAAAAAGGCAACGTTTGAGACCGCACCTTCTGGGAGATTTAGAAAGCCCTTGAATCCCAAAGCCATTCCTAAAATGGCTCCTATGAGGATTACTAAGATACTGAAATGGGTTACATAAACACCAAGTCTACTGTAATTTCCCTTTTGAGCTAAAAAGTGCACACTTTTTTCTTCTCTGTTTTCTTTAAAGTTTTTGAAACCTGTGGATTTTAAGGCAACAGAGATAGCCTCACCGACCTTCTCTATTTTTCCTTTTAACATTATTTCCCTATGTATAGGAAATTTTTTCAGTTGTTCGCTTGTCATTGAACTCATGGGCTCTCTTATAAGTTTCCATATTCTGGGAAGTCGCTCGAGGGAACAGATTAATAGATTTATAGAAAAAAGTATTAAAAGGGCAATAAACCACCACGAATGGTACATGTCCATGAACCCAAGTTTTTCAAATATATTGTACAAAGATGGAGCAAGTGTTTCTCCGAAAAGTTTGCTTATTATCTGGATGTTTTTAGAAGGGTCGGCTCTCTGCTCAATTATCGTACCTATTATAGAAGTAATCGAAATTAAAGCAAATATTATTATTGCAAGTTTTACGGATGCAAAAAAATCCCAAATCTTCTCAATAATTTTATTATTTTTAGTTTCTCTCAAATCCTTATTGCTCCATTAAATAAATATTTTAATACTTTTAAATAAATTAAAACAAGAAATTGGGGAAGGGCTTTTATAAGCCTATCTGCTCTATTATAAAGTTTTTGAAAAAATTTAAAATCAAGTTTCCTTCGTTAAATCTTTAAAGAACTGTTTATTTTCAGAAAAGCGTAGACCATTTTCGAATGTAATTAAATCTGATTTATATAGCTCCGCAAGAGAGGTTTCTAAAGATGTAAATTCTTCTGTTCCTGTCAACATTTGGGATTTTATTTGATGCGTTTTTCCTTCTCTTATAAAATTTTTAACACTATAACTATTTATGAGCTTTTCATATGCAAGAATAAGTCCGTCACCTTTCTTTAAAGGTACCAATCTCTGTGATAAAACAAAAAGGAGATTATCAGCAAGCCGTGTCCTGATCAAATTTTGCTGGTGAGGCGGAAACATATTAATAACCCTTTCTATTGTTGTTGCCGTAGAGCTTGAATGAACAGTAGTTAATACGAGATGGCCTGTATCCGCAGCCTGTAAAGCTATTCCAAAACTTTCCGCATCTCTCATCTCTCCTATTACAATAACATCTGGATCTTGTCTAAAAATATGTTTAAGCCCTTCTGCAAACGACTTCGTGTCAGTTCCTACTTCTCTTTGATTTACATTGCTTTTTTTATGTTTATGAAGGTATTCGATTGGATCTTCAAGAGTTACGATGTTACATTTTCTATTTGTATTTATGATATCAACAAGCGCTGCAAGTGTCGTGGTTTTACCGTGACCCGCAGGACCTGCGATGATAATTAATCCTTGAGGCATTAAGACATATTCTGTTATCCATGAAGGTAATCTCAGATCTTCAAAAGAAGGGAGTATATCAATGATATGTCTTAATGTGATTGATATAGAATCCCTTTGCTTATATAAATTTACCCTGAAACGACCTATTTCAGGATAAGTAACAGCAAAATCATAATCTCCAGTTTTTAAAAAGGTCTCCCATTCTTTCTCAGAAATCAATTCTTTGGCATATTTTTCACAATCATTTGGGGTCAAAGAATTCATCGTTGCACGTTTAAGTTCATTACTCAATTTTATAGATGGTGGAACGCCTGCTGTGAGAAGCATATCTGTAGCTGACGAATTTGCGAGATATTTCAATAGAGATATTAAAGGAGGAGCTTTTTTTGTTTCAGATTTTTTTATTTCCCTTTCTAACATTTCACCTGTTATCCCTTTTTCAGGATTTAACATAAGACTCTGGATAGCAGCTTCCATTTGTGAAGCAGGAACAATAACTGGATTGACTTTCCTACCTAATGAGAACTCTATATCTTTTATAGATAAGATGTCACGGGGGTTTACCATACCGAGAGTAACGGAACCTTCATCAATACTTATTGGGAGTACCTTCATAGATTTAATCTTTTCAAGTGGCATAATCTTTAATGTTTCTGGTGATATTTCGATCTTTAAAAGGTTTACAGAGGGAATGCCAAGCTGCTGGCTTAAAAAATTAAGAAGGGTATCGAGTGTAATAAAACCCATCTCGACAAGAACCGAACCTATGTGACCACCTACCTGAGATTGCCTTTTTAAGGCTTCCTTTAATTGATTTGAATTTATTAATCCGTGTTCAACGAGTAATTCGCCAATGCGTTGTTTCTTTTTGTTGACTTTACTCAGAAAAGACATTTTATTTTCTAACACCTTTTATTTATTTTTGTCAAATGATGCGCTCATTCAAGAAGTAGCAAAACGTTAGGGGGCATGTCCCTTGCACAGAAAATTTTCGTTCAGGGAGTGAAAGGACATCTCCCAAAAAACCACAGTAGCCTAAATTTTAGATGCTTTCTACAAAATAAGATAAAAATAAAAATAATATGCTATAATTATCTAAACAGGGAAACTGATAAATAGATTCTTCTTTTCAAAGTTCACTCTTTAGCAGTCTCCCCCAATAAAAAACATCTTTATATCGTCACTTTATAAAAGCTAATATAAAGATTTAACAAGAGATGATTTGGAAAATCTTTTAAATTAATTTATTATCAAAAATTGGAGGTAAAGAAATGAAGAAAAAAATGTATGTTGGAAACATTGCATTCAGTGCAACGGAAAATGATTTGAGGGAACTTTTTTCAGAATATGGAGAAATCGAATCATTAAAAATAATAAAAGATAATTTCACAAACCGATCCAGAGGATTTGGTTTTATCGAGATGACGAATGAAAATGATGCCAAAAAGGCAATTACAGCCTTGAATGGCAAAACCTTTATGGGAAAAACTCTTACAGTAGCTGAGGCTAAACCCCAACAGCGCAACTTTAGTGATAGAAAAAGTAGCTATGGCAAAGTTCAAAGGAAAAATTGGAGATAGCTACTTTGGAGATTAAAGTTAATGAAAACAATGTCGAAGGGGCATTAAAAGTTCTTAAGCGTAAATTGGAAAGAGAGGGTCTTTTCAAAGAAATAAAGCGGAGGGAAGCGTTCGAAAAACCTTCTCAAAAAAGGAAACGTAAACAAATAGAAGCAAAAAAGAAAAGAGCACGTTCTTGTAGATTCAAAAGAACCAACCTTAAAAATAGATAATTTAACATCTTTAAAAGATAAAGGGAACAGCCGTCTAAGGACTCGAGGAGCCTCTAAAAGTAACAGTTGAAGGAAATGTTGTATTTTTAGGTCTCAACATAATTTTAAAAACTTTAAACTAACTAATTAAAAAGGGCATGTAATATGGAGAAGATAAAAAGGATCGCTTTAGTAGCCCATGATAATCGCAAAAAAGATTTAGTAGAATGGGTTGAATGGAACTATAAAATTTTAATAGGACATAAATTAATATGTACGGGCAC
Organism: uncultured Nitrospiraceae bacterium; assembly: GCA_964404225.1. GTDB lineage: Bacteria > Nitrospirota > Thermodesulfovibrionia > Thermodesulfovibrionales > SM23-35 > Kmv42. The sequence goes on along the minus strand of CAYOJI010000057.1, from coordinate 5,471 downwards.
AACTGGAAAATTAATCGAGGAGGTTATTAAATCTAAATTAGAAAGTGAAGATATCTTACAATACGAAATAACTTTATTGAAATCAGGTCCACTCGGTGGAGATCAACAATTAGGAGCAATGATTACAGAAGGGAAAATTGATTTACTGATCTTTCTGTGGGACCCAATGGAACCACAACCACATGATGTAGACATAAAAGCACTATTAAGAATCGCAGTTTTATATAACATTCCGACTGCTTGTAATCGCTCAACAGCCGATTTTATAATTTCATCTCCATTATTAAACACTAAATATGAACCAATTATAACGGACTACTCTGATTACATAAAAAGAATTTTGAAATAAATCGACTATTATCACCTTACCTTTATTCATTCTACATCTTCTCAGGCGTACTGATACCAAGTGTTCTAAGGCCTTCCCTTAACACAATTCTTATAGCTTCGCAGAGTGCAAGCCTTGCTAATGTTAATTCAAGGTCATCTGTAACAATCCTGTATTTATTGTAATATGAATGAAAATTACTTGAAAGATCCTGTAAAAAAAATGTAATTCTATGGGGTTCGTAATAATTTACTGCTCCTTCAAATATCATAGGATATAGCAGTATCTTTTTTATTATTCTCAATTCATCTTCTGTTGATAATAACTCAAGATTTGCATTATATATATCGTTGGCATTAAAACCTCGTTCCCCTGAATACCTAAATATACTATTTATTCTGGCGTTTGCATATTGGACATAAAATACTGGATTTTCAGATGATTGAGTTTTAGCAACTTCAAGGTCGAATTCCAGATGACTATCAGGTCGTCTCGTAAGAAAGATAAATTTTGTTATATCAGGCCCAACTTCATTCATCACTTCCCTTAAGGTAACAAATTCCCCTGACCTTTTTGACATCTGAACTGGTTTACCACCCCTTAATAGCGTGACCATCTGCACAAGTAAAATCTTAAGTTTTTCTACTGGATAACCGAGAGCTTCAATAACCGCCCTGATCCTCGGGATATAACCATGATGATCAGCACCCCATATATCTATCAATTCATCATATGTTCTTTCTATTTTTTTTCTGTGATATGCGATATCAGAGGTAAAATATGTATATTCGCCGTTACTTTTAACGACCACCCTGTCTTTGTCATCACCCAATGCAGTAGATCTGAACCATAGAGCTCCGTCCCTTTCGTAAATATAACCCTTTAACTTAAGATCGTCGATAGCCCTTTTGACTTCTCCCTTTTCATAGAGCTCTCTTTCACTTTGCCATGTATCAAATGTAATCCCTAAATCTTTTAGATCATCTCTTATACCTGACAATATCTTTTTATAAGAATATTCGATAAAAAAATCAGCCACTCTATCGAAATCTTCTTCTTTAAATTTCTCCCCCTTTTCTTTTAAGATCTCACTTGCAATTTGTTCTATATATTCACCTCTATATCCATCTTCGGGGAATGGATATTCTATTCCAAGCAATCTTTTGTAACTCACAAAGACTGACAGACCAAGTAACTTTACCTGTTTACCAGCATCATTTATATAATATTCACGTTCAACCCTATATCCTGCTGCTTCAAGAAGATTTGAAAGAGCTGCGCCTGTAGCACCTCCTCTACCATGTCCAAGATGAAGAGGTCCGGTCGGATTTGCACTAATAAATTCGATTTGAACCTTTTTCCCTTTTCCTAAATTTTCTCTTAAATAACCATTCTTTTCTTCCAACAACTTTCTTATTTCTGAAAATAAACACCATTCTTTGAATGAAAAATTTATAAAGCCTGGTCCTGCAATATCAATCTTTTTAAAAAGACTCTTGTCAATAATAGATTCTGCTATCGTTTCCGCTATAACTCTCGGTGGTTTTTTTAGTCTACCTGAAAGAGACAATGCAACAGGTGTTGAAAGGTCACCCATTATTTCCCGAGGGGGCACTTCGATTTCTATAGGGTGAAAATCACCTAATCCCATTCTTTTAAGTGCCTCTTCGAGAGCCTTTACAACTATTTTTTTCATAATGAAATTATGATTTTATACAGACTTAAAGGAAAATGCAATGGAGCAAAATTCTTGATTAACGATTTCATTTATTCCTTAATATTTTTATCTTCTTTAGGCCGATCAGCCATGTAAGCAACATACTTACTATACTGATAATTAAAGCACCTTTTAAGGCAGGCAAAAAACCGTCAATATAAAGCCCAAGATTTAAAGGACCCGAAAGTTTTGCTGTTATAGTAAACATTAAGGCATTTATAACAAGTGTAAAAAGTCCCAATGTAAATATGATAAGGGGTAATGTAAATATGGTAATAAAAGGTTTTATAAGAGAATTTACCACTCCAAAAACCGCGCCTATTATTATCATTTTCCACCATTGTCCTGTAAACGTTATTCCTTCTATTAACTTTACAGCAATAGCTATAGACAAAGCATTTATCATAATCCTTAAAATAAGATAAGCCATAAATTATTTTAATCATTATTTTAAATTTTTTGTTGAAATCTTCTTCTAATGCTATAATAATCACGGTCTTATAAAATTTAAATAAAACAGGAGCATAGGTGAAAAAATTAAGAATCGCACTTGCACAAATCAATCCCACTGTAGGTGATATAGAAAAAAATACCTCGAAAATTCTTGATTATTTAAAAAAGGCAAAGAGCTCAGGCGCTCATTTAATTGCCTTTCCTGAACTTTCAATAACAGGTTATCCACCTGAAGACCTTCTTTTAAAAAATCAATTTATTGAAGATAATCTTACTGCTCTAAGTTTGATACAGAAAAACGTTGAAGACATCCTTACAGTAATAGGTTTTGTTGACAAAAAAGATGACATTTATAACGCTGCTGCTATAATCTATAATAAAAAAATTATAGATTCATATCATAAGATGTACCTTCCTAATTACGGTGTTTTTGACGAATATCGCTATTTCCAGGCAGGGACACGATGTCCTGTATACAAATTCGGCGACATAAAAATAGGGGTTAATATTTGTGAGGATATCTGGTACCCAGAGGGTCCTTCAAGAATACAATCCCTTGCAGGTGCTGAAATAATTTTAAATATAAACGCATCTCCTTATCATATAGGAAAAGGTAATTTTAGGGAAAAAATGCTTTCTACAAGGGCATCAGACAATATGGTAATAATTGCCTATCTGAATATGGTTGGCGGTCAAGATGAGCTTGTTTTCGATGGACATAGTTTAGTTATTGATGAAAACGGCAAAATAATTGCAAGAGGTAAACAATTTGAAGAGGATTTAATTATCCTTGACATAGAGATTGATGGGGTAACAAGAAAAAGGCTCCGCTCACCGCTTAGAAGACAAGAGGTTATAAAACTTAAAAAAGATGCATTCGAAATTATAGAAATACCTATAGAAAAGTCCTCTTTTAGAAAAAAGTCTAAACAGACCCTTCGTTATACACAAAAAGAGGTTAAAGTTCTAGATACATTAGAAGAGGTTTATAAGGCTCTTTTGCTTGGCACATATGATTATGTTAATAAAAACAGATTTAAAGGTGTAATAATAGGTTTGAGTGGAGGGATTGATTCATCGTTAGTAGCAACAATAGCAGTAGATTCTCTGGGGAAAGAAAATGTGAGAGGATTGTTTATGCCTTCTCCTTATACGTCAAAAGAAAGCAGGGAAGATGTCTATGCACTTACTGAAAACATAGGTATACGGGTAATAGAGATCCAGATCAATGATATATTTCAAAGTTACCTTTATCTATTAAAAAATGAATTCAAGGGGTTACCAGAAGATGTAACTGAAGAAAACCTTCAGGCGAGGATAAGGGGAAACTTACTCATGGCATTCTCTAATAAATTTGGATGGCTTGTACTTACTACTGGTAATAAATCTGAATTGAGTGTAGGCTATGCAACTCTCTATGGTGATATGGCAGGAGGTTTCGCAGTAATAAAAGACGTGCCAAAAACAATGGTATATGAATTGTGCAGATGGAGAAATAATAAAGAAGGCAAAATAATAATACCCGAAAGGATACTTCTAAAAGAACCTTCTGCAGAGCTAAAACTCAATCAAAAAGATACGGATATACTTCCGCCTTATTCTCAACTCGATCCCATCTTGAGATCATATATTGAAGAAGATAAAAGTTTTAATGAAATAGTATCGCTTGGATTTGAAAACAAAATTGTAAAAGAAGTTATTAAGATGGTGGATAGAAGCGAGTATAAAAGAAGGCAATCACCCCCTGGCATAAAAATAACCGAAAGGGCATTCGGAAGGGACAGACGCTTTCCTATAACTAATAAATATAAAGGATTTTAATAGGATATGAATTCTAAAAAATCAACAAAATGGATTTTGACATCAATTTTCATAACATTATTTTTCTTTATATCGATAAGTATATTTGACCCTTTACATTCTGAAAATAACAAGAGCTTCGATTTTAAAAAAAATCCAGAGATACAAAAAATAAAACCTAAAAAACCTGTGAAAATAAAGCTCAAACGTACAGCAACCGGTAAATATAGCTGGGAACTTACAGGAGATGATGTCGAAGAGATTGTAAAAGTAGATAAACGTCTTAGGAAATTACTCGATACAGAGTGAAAGGTACCCTCTACATAGTCTCAACACCTATAGGCAATCTCGAAGATATAACTTTAAGGGCATTACGTATTCTTAAAAGTGTTGATGTCATAGCAGCTGAAGATACTCGCCATTCTTTGAAACTATTAAATTATTATAATATTTCGAAACCTATGATAAGTTATTGGAAAGAGAAAGAAAAAATTAGATCAGATGAGTTAATAGAAAGACTCAAAAGGGGTGAATCTATTGCTTTAATTACTGACTCAGGCACACCCGGTATATCAGATCCGGGAGCAATAATAATAAAAAGGGCAATAGAAGAAGGTTTTCAGCCTATTGCTGTGCCTGGTCCTTCGGCTTTTATTGCTGCATTATCTATATCAGGTCTTCCTACTGACGAATTTGTATTTATAGGATTTTTACCCTCGAAATCTAAACAGCGGCAAAATTATCTTAAAAATCTTTCCCTTGAGCCGAAAACGCTCATCTTTTATGAAGCTCCACACCGCATTCTTGATACCCTAAATGACATAAAAAATATATTCGGAGACAGAAATGGTGTCGTTGCAAAGGAAATCACAAAGATTCATGAAGATATCTTAAGAGGTAAAATTTCACAAATTATCGAGGACATTAAAAAAAGTAAAATAGCAGGCGAGTATGTAATTATTATTGAAGGTAAGAAAGACGTAAAAAAAATCATAAATGAAGAAATTCTCTCGGAAATAAAACTTTTAATGAAAAAGGGTCTAAGTAGAAAGAAAGCCGTTAAGAAGGTTGCTGAGGAACATGGGCTTAGTAAGAAAGAACTATATGATAAGAGCTTAAATCGGAAGCATCACCAATTCCGTGATGAATAAAAAAGGGGCTCACCTTATAATG
>CAYOJI010000056.1:11448-13542 GCA_964404225.1 uncultured Nitrospiraceae bacterium | reverse complement strand
AAAAATTTCACAATGTCCGCTCAAGGGACATACCCCCTAACGTTTTGCTACTTACGTTATTAATCTTTGAGGTTCTTAACCGTTATTGAATTGAAAGATTAATCTAAGAATTAAAAATGAAGCAATTAGAAAGTTGATGTTTTAAATGCAAACAACTTTATTCTTTCCTGACATTTTTGCCTGAAACATTGCATTATCTGCCCTCTTTAAAAAACTTTCCATATTATCATCCTCTTTTAGTTCGGTAACTCCTATACTAACTGTTTTTGAAACTTCTGTTGGAATTCCATCAAGTGAATATGTATGAAAGACATGTTTCCCAACAGCCGCTCGAATTCTTTCAGCAACTTCAATTGCTTCTTTATAAGAAGTTTCAGGGAGTAATATCACGAATTCTTCTCCACCATATCTAAAGGTTACATCAATATCTCTTACATTTTTTTTAATTAATTCTGCAAATTTTTTTAAAACAAAATCTCCTTCCCAATGACCATAGGAATCATTAAACCTCTTAAAATCATCAATATCGATAAATAATAGTGAAAGTTTCCTTTTATGACGTTTTGCCCTCTCAATTTCTTTAATTACTTCACTAAGAAAAAATCTCTGATTATATAAACCTGTTAAATCGTCTGTAATTATAAGTCTTTTCAGCTCAGACTCATAAATCTTTCTATCAGTAATATCCCTTACAGTCATAATTACAGAAGATTGCCCCTCATATTCTATAGGGGTTAAAATTGCCTCCATATAAATTTCTTCGTTATTTTTTTGCATCATATGTAATTCAATTGGAGTCGATATAACTTCATTCTGTTGCATTTTTTTAAAACATTCTGATAATAATTCTCTACTTTCGGGATAAAGAAATTTAAATACTTCATTATTTAATATTTCATTTTCATTATAGCCTAAAAATTTTAATAACGTTGGATTTACAAATTTTATTATTACACCCTGAACAATAATAACCCCCTCGAGTGATTGTTCGATTAAAGTCTTAAATTTAGCATCCGACTCTACTAAGAATCGGCTTCTTTCTTTCATCATATTTCTCAATGTCTCTATATACTCAAAACGTAAGTTCTTTATTATATCAGTCATTGTAATTACACCTATTGCATCGCCTTTTTCATCGATTATAGGAAGGCTCCTTAGATAATTTTTATCCATAAGTTTTGAGGCTTCATAAAGATTCATATCTCTTTTTATTGCGATAGAAGATGGGGTCATAATCTCTTTAGCACTTTTGTTTAAGGAATCATTAACAATAGCCTTTGTGATATTTCTTTCGGTGATTATACCAATGGGTTTATTTTTTTGAAGGACTAAAACACAGCTCTTCCGAAACTTTGACATTAACGAAATAGCCTTTGAAAGAGAATCATCAGGATTTACTGAGATTATATCTTCACTCATTACATCTGATACTTTTTTAAGATTTATAAATGAATCTGCTTGTAGGCTTTTTATTATATCAGTCTGAGTTACTATACCGACCACATTGTGCGTAGCGTCTACTACGAGCAGCCGCCTCAGATTATTAAGAACCATTAAAGTTGCTGCCTCTGAAATATCGGTTTCTTCAGGAACTGCAATTATAGGTGATTTCATAATATTTTGAAGTCTTACAGAGTTCATATCTACTTTTTTAGCAATAAGATAGACAATATCTCTCTCTGTAACTATCCCAATCGGTGATTTCTTTTTGATAACAACGACACAACTGACATTTTTAAAACTCATTTTTTGAACAGCAGAAATTAAGATTTCCCTTTGTCCCAGGGTTACTAAGTCTGTTGACATTATGGTAGATATTTTTTTCATCACATAATCAAAACATAATCAAATAAAATTAACCTCTTTCCGCTAAGATAATCTAACTTAATTTTAGCTAACTCTTAGTTAAAAATATAGCATATGCTAATATAATTTTCCATTTTTAAAATCAACTAATGGGATTTGTTACTTAAAAATCATTCTTGCGCATATGGGAAACTATTTGTGCACATGCTTATGTCCTCTTATAAATAAAACTCCCATATTTTTACCATCTCTGTAAACCATAAACTTCACAGATGGTATGAGACATAT
>CAYOJI010000056.1:0-11327 GCA_964404225.1 uncultured Nitrospiraceae bacterium | reverse complement strand
CCCATGAACATTATTTCCTTACTGTCCTCTTAAGATGAACGGAGAATATTACATCGAGGTCTTTTAAGAGTTATTCTTGTGACAATTCACACTGCATTAAGAAATGTATTAAGAAATGTACCCAATTTAATTACGAGAAAGAAAATATTAAAAATAGTCTATCTTGCAAAAAAGGATGTGAGATGTTTTCTTTAAAAAGTCATAAGATAGCAGTATACCTTGACAACAAATAAGTTTTTTAGGTTAAATTATTTTCTACAGGCGCGTAGCTCAGTGGGAGAGCGCTTCCTTGACGCGGAAGAAGTCAGGGGTTCAATCCCCCTCGCGCCTACCATATAAATCAATAACTTACAGCGATTGATTTTGTAAGCCATCTTCCAGCGTCATTAAATAGTAAAAAGGCCATATAGATGTCACTTTGCCTATTCAGGATAGGCAATACATGTTCAAATAAATTCAGAGAATTATTTTTTTGTCCTATAAATCAATTTTTCTCTAAGCCATCTCATTATATCATCGTAAGAGGGCGGGGTTACGAGAAACACCTCGATGTCGCGAGGAAATTGAAGCTTTGCCCTATCTTCGTCTTTCATTATAAGTAACCCAGCTTCTGCTTCTGCCAGATTTTTATCTATTATTTCAAGGACATGCTCTAACCGTTTATTAGAAATTTCTGTATAAAACTCAAAAACCTTCTTAAACACTTCTTCTGTATATACAACCCTTAAACAGTTACTCCAATCCGTATAAGGTCCTATTATTTCCTCTTTTTCAAGAGGAAATAAGATACCACCTTCTTCAATCTTTTTTCCTATAATCTGCGAAATTCTTTCATTTATTCTTGACAACACCTTTAAAGCTTCTTCTCCTGTTTGATAAATAATTTCACAGAAGATTTTTTTTATCTTCCCTGCAGATTCAAGTTTATTAATTTGTTGATTTACTTCGTCCCAATATTTGCTAACGAGCTGCTTAAAATCATCAGGTGACTCTTCAATGGTATAGATATTTGCTACACAATAAAGTTTTCTTTTATTAGTATAATTATTTACTTCTGGTCTCTTAATTCTTCCAATTTCAACCATGAATTTACCACTCAGAGAAAACTAAAACTTATTGAATTTTTGATAACAGACTTTCAAGCCGTTTTTTCGCTTCTTTGTTCTGTGGATTACTCCTCAATATCTTCTTATATTCTTCAACAGCCATCATATTTTTATCAAGCTTCTCATATAAATAAGCCAAATTCATCATTAAATCTATGTCATCTGGAATAAAACTTAACCCTTTTTTTATTATATCCAATGCTTTTTCATATTTACCTCTTTTTATATAATATTTATAAACCTCTCTAAAAAATGAGGGTTGTATCTTATTTTCATTCTTTATATAATAAAGGGATTTTAGATAAACATCCTCTGCCAAATCTTCCTTTCCTGTTTTAACAAGATAATCAGCAAAAATAATGTGTGGCTGTACTCTTTCTGGCAGCAATTTTAAAATCTCTTCATCACTAAATCCGCTTAACACCATTGATGTGATATACTCTCTTGTTTTATCTGGTTCCAATAACATTGCTTCTTTCATAAACTTCTGCCCTTCTTCTCTTTTGCCCCTATGTATGAGCCATAAAGCATATCGTTTATATATTGATGCATTTTTTGGATCATATTTGATTGATGATATAAAAAGTTTATTCGCTATGTCGTATTCCCCAATTTCACACATAACAAGTCCTAATCTTTGAAGATATTCAGAATTAACAGGATTTAATTGAACTGACTTCTTATAATATTTAATAGAACCCAAATTATTAGATAAAAGTTTTTCTACGTTACCAATAGCATACTTATATTTTGCTTCCAAGGGGTCAAAAAAAGATGCTTTATAAGTTATTTGTCTAATAGATAAAAGTTTATCTCTAGATGATATCTCATTAAGTTTTATATTGTTAATGGATGAAAAATGGATTGAACCTATAAAAACACAAATATTATATATAAAACCTACAAGTAATAGCCCAGTCGCTGGTAAAATTAAAAATTTTATGGGGAACTTTATTTTCTTTAAATATGTATTATTAAGACCTTCTCTCAACCTTGTATTAGCAGCTGAAACCGCCAATCCTATCAAAAAAAAGAAATAAAGACCGTTTGCACCAATATAAAGATTGAAGTCAGTAATACTGTGAATTAGGATTGCTACAAGTCCAGTTAGAGCCCCGATAACTATATATATCGAATAAAGCTCATGTCTTTTCCCAAATGAGATATATGTTTTATATAAAACACTAATTAAAAACCAAATACATAATGAAAGGGTTATAATTCCCCCTTCTGAAAGAATTTGGATATAATCGTTATGAGAATGATCCACCACTGCATTACCAGATATTGTTTTATATTTCGGATAAATGTGTGCAAAAGTCCCTGCCCCTGTTCCTGTTAATAAAAAATCATTGATTATATTTTTACTGTCCCGCCAAATTTCTATTCTTAACTCTGATATATTACCTTCTGGATTTTTTAATTTTTCAAACCTTTCGATTATAGGTTCCCATCCGAACCAGCCGACAGAAAGAACTATGAGGATAAATATGACAATAATTATTATCCCCATCTTTTTATTCTCTTTAATTAGAAATAGAACCCCAAATCCGGTCATCGATAAACAAAGACTTACAATACCACTCCTTGAAAGTGTGAGAAAAACAGAGGTAGCTATAAGAACAGCAGCAAAGCCAAGGAGAATATAAATATTAGTTTTATTGATGTTGAAAATTCCTACGAATTTTTCACGAAGTGATTTATGAAAAACACGTGGTTTGTAGTAAAGAAAAAGACTCAATACTATAGGAAACATCATTTCCATTAATCCTGCATAATGATTACGGTTTACATAAGGACCAAAAGGAGTTCCACCCTGCGTCAATTTCCTTATCCAATATATTTTATTATTAGAAACAATGTGCTGAAGTATACTTAAAAAAGAAAGTGCTGAAGCAAATATCACAACAACAGCCACTACCTTTTTTAAATTATTTCTATCTTTTAAGAGTTGAACCGAAATAATATAAAAACATACATAGGAGGAGAGCCTTAAAAATTCTAAGAATGTTGCCTTTTTATTTATTGAAATGGAAATATAAGCTGATGGATTAAATGTTAAAACCGTATCCTTGTATAAATTGTAAGTTTTAGGTGCAATTAATTTAACAAACTCTGTTGGCAGAGGGATTATCTGTATAAATACATAGCATATCAACATAAGTAACGGGACAATGCCCGGTATTTCATAAATAGATTCATCTTTATATTTCAATTTTTTGAATAAAAATATTAATACAATCAAAAATATGAGTCCTTCCATAACCGTGTAGGACCATATTTCAACTGTACCAAAGGCAAGCGGTGAAAATATCAGAATTGATAAAAAAATATAAAAGATAATCTTATCCTGAATCTCAATAGACATTTTCTGATATGAAATATTTAACTTTATAAATCGGTTGTCTGGCGTTGAGATCCTTCTTTATTTGGAGGATAGTAGCTGTAATATTTAAAGTAATAAGAATCACCCTTTTTTATATCATACGCATTTACCACAATACCCAGAATCTTCGATTCTGTGTCAGTTTCTCTTCTGCTCTTAAGAATTTTAAGACCCCTGTTAACTAACTCATAAGTTGTTTTTCCTGCTTTTACTACTATTATAGTTCCATCGAGTATCTTACTAAGTATAAGACTATCAGAAACCGTTAAAAATGGTGGAGAATCGAATATAATAATGTCAAAAGTTTGATCAAGAATCTTTATCAAATCATGCATTCTGTTAGAACCGAGAAGTTCGGAAGGATTTGGTGGAACAGGCCCAGCTGGTATAACAGTAAGGTTTGTGAATGGGGTTTTAAAAACTGTTTTAATATTTGGTGTTGCTCCCGCAAGAAAAGTACTTAATCCGCTTAGATTGTTCAAGCCAAATATCGTGTGAATTCTTGGGTTTCTTAAATCGCTATCTATAAGTAATACAGAGTAGCCCGATCGAGCTATAGTTATTGCAAGATTAATGGATGTGACGGTTTTGCCCTCATCAGGACCCATACTCGTTATAAGTAAATTTTGGGGAGGTTTAACAGATGAAGAAAGCATAATAGCAGTCCTTAGAGTTTTATAGCTCTCTGCATAAATTGATTGGGGCTCTTTTATAATCATCTCGGTAATACTTTCTTCCTTCGGTTCTAATAAAGGAATCGTCCCTAATACAGGTATTCCTATCTTTGTTTCGACATCTTCCGGGGTCTTTATGGTATTGTCAAGATATTCGATGAAAAACGCCATCCCTATACCACCAAAGAGTCCCACAATTAAGCCAAGAATTATATTGAGCATTTTTCTTGGCTTTACAGGAGATTCGGGTTTTTCAGCCTGCTCAATAACCCAGACATTAACCGTCTGTATTTCTTCTGTTACACTCTGTTCTTTTATTCTTTTTATGAGAGCATCATATAGTTGTCTGTTGGTCTCTACCTCCCTTGTTAATACGCTGTATTTAATAAATTTTTCATTCAAATCTAAGGCTTCTAACTTAGTATCTTCGAGCATCCTTCGCAGACTGGCCTCGTTCGCCCTTGCAATCTCATATTCATTTTTTATAGATTTGATTACCCTTCTTATTTCCTCTTCTCTTTTCTGTTGCAGAATCTTCAATTCTTCTTCTGCTCTAATCATAAATGGGTGTTTTTTACCATATTTTTTTGAGAGTTCTTCAATATTTCGTTCTGCCTCTAAAATCCTTGTACGTAAGGACTGAATGGTAGGATCAGATGCAATAACAGGGATTGTTTCGGCATCTTTTAAATTAGATGATACATTTAAAACCTTATTATAAATAGCCTCGAGTTCCTTTCTTTTTGTTTCAGCCTTGATCAACTGCGCATTGAATTCTGATAACTTTTCAGGAATTATCGCAACCTTATCCTGAAGGGTAACAATATCATGAGATTTCATATATTCTTGTAATGCCTTTTCTGACCTTTCAAGTTTTGCCTTCTCCTCTTCAGCTTTTTTCGTCATCCATTCCAATGAATATTTTGAAGCGCTCATCTTCATCTCAAGAATTTCTTCTATATAAGCCTTTGCTACTGTATTTGCGACTATCTGAGCAAATTCAGGATTTGTTGACATAAAACTTATATTTACAATCTTACTGTTCTTAATAGGTGTTACAACAATTCCCGAAGTAATAATATCAGTAAGGATTTCGGCTTTTGATTTTTCCTTATCTTCAGTGATAGGGTTTCCACTATCTTTGAAATACCTTTCATAGGTATTTTCAAGGGATAACATCTTTACTACCTTTTCAGCGACAGACTTGCTTTTTATAAGCTGATACTGTGTTTCATAAAATTCGGGATCATAAGGCGTATAATAGGGATACATCATGGATAAATTATATGGTTCTACCTTTTCGATTAAAACCTTTGTCGATGCCTTATAAATTGGTTTAGACGAAAGAGTACCTATCAATACAACTACAAAGACGACTATAAAAAAAGTGTAAACGGTATATTTTCTCTTATAAATTATCTTCAGATAATCTCTTAAATGTATTTCTCTTTCTTCCATGGCTAAAAGAAACTTTCAGGTACTACAATTACATCGTCAGGTAATACAGGTTCATCCATTTTTACTTTTTCTAATATTTCTTCCTTCCCATTAATCTTCCTGATAATTTTTACCTTACTTTTTGATGCCTTATCAGTAAAACCACCTCCCATTGTAATAGCCTTGATAACTGTTGTCCCTTCCTCGTATTTATAGGCATCTGGTTTTTTTACCTCTCCTGTTACATAAAATACCCCTGCCTTTTCAATATATACGCTATCGCCATCCATAATCGGAACGTCCAATGAAGTGTCTCCTTCCTTAATTAATTTTCTAAGATTAATCGTTATAATGTCTTCGACTTTGTTTATACCATTAGAATTCCTCTTAATTATAGCCTTGTCACCCGCATCCTTAGTCAAACCCCCAGCTTCTGAGATAAGCGATAGAAAAGAAGTCTGTCCGGGGAGGACATAAAGTCCGGGTTTATTCACTTCGCCCATAATAAATGCCTTTTTACTTCTGAATTCTTGGATAAAAATACTAACTTGGGGATTCACGATATAACCATCTGCGAGAAGAGTTATTATTTTTTGAGAAATCTGAGATAATGTCATTCCACTTACCTTGACTTGCCCGATTAAAGGGAAGGTTATATATCCGTCCCCAGTAACTCGAGAAATCGTAGTCAAGTCATCATGTTCATAAACAGTAATTTTTAAAACATCACCTTCTCCTACTATATAGTCTTGCACGGAAAATAAATCTGTGGCTGATAATGAGATAAATAAAAGCATGAGTATAAAAGAGGATATGAAAGAGGATATGATTATATTTTTACCAAATATATTAGAAATTTTTTTCATTCTTACTAATTTAATGTATAGTTTAAAGTTTTAAAAAAGTCAAACGTAGCTACTTATAATTTAACTATAAAGAACCAATAACCCTGACGAAGACTGTATTACTCTCATAATCAAAAAAGTCAAAATTTGAGTTTCTTTGTGAATAAATATATCCAAGATCTAATTTTATCCAATCTCTAAACTCATATTGAAGAGAAAATGCACTCCTCATAAGATTATCCTTTCTTTCTTTTACTTCTCCGCCGAAATTTAAATCTCCTTTATAGGTATCACTCATATACATAAAATCGACATTACCCGTGATCTTTCTTTTAAATCTCTGTATATATTCAATCTCTAAGATATTTGATAAGATAAAATCAGTTGTTGATATATTAGTTTCATTCGTTTTTCTCGAAAGTTTTATTTTGATAGAAGTTTTAGGTGTAAATTTATGATCAATCTGTGCTTCTACAAGGGCATCTTTACTTTTTTTTGATGTTTCCCCGAAATCTTTAATACCATATCCTACCTTGATGTTTCCCTTTGATTTAGCGGTAATATCCCATTGAAACCCGCTGAAATAGTGATGTTCTCTGCTGTTGGGCATTATTTTTTTGTTATAGTCAATATCAAAGTATTCATATTCAAAAAATAAAGTCGTCTTCGGTTTAAACCTATAAAAAATATATGTCGAGATACCATTGTCGATTCTATCCCTGAAATCGTTTCTCGATGCCTCATATCTTACAAGGAAGTTAGAATAATCAACTCGAAACTTGAATCTCTCAGCAACATCATAAGTTATTATTAGATTAACTAAATTTGTTCTAAATTTATCAAGTTCTTGAGAAATACCCGTTCCCCTTGCATCATGAGAGGCTAAAAATTGTTCAACAAACTCTATAGATAAACCTCCCCTGAAGTTATAGAGGAAGAGGCCTTCGAGCTTATGATTGGACGTATCTTCTGAAGAATATTTAGAAAATTTTTCGATATCTGCATTATAGAATAAATATGTTTGGTATCGCCTGAATGATTCTGTTTTATGTCTGCTCAGTATAAAACCACCGGGTGAAATATTTGAGGTCTCGATTGTTAGCAGTTTTTCATAGATATGTGGAACTGTTATCCATATCCCAGGAGATATTACAGTAACTAAATCTTCACTTTTTTGATCGTTTCTATTAAATACATTGTCCGTGTAATATGCAGCAATAGAAAGAAATGGATGGATGTATCCACCCCTCCTCCCAAAGACATCATGTGTAATTCTTCTTTTTCCAATAGGTTGCACCCCTTCGGGGGAAGATGTAGAAACAAGTTCTTTTTTAGCCGAAGAAACCATATCTTCTAAATCTTTAACGGTGATCTCGTATTTATTCTTTTCTTCTAATTCTTCTTTTACAGCTTTTTTATCAGATAGTTTTTCTGGTAATATTTCTGAATCCTCCGCTGGTTCAATAGAAGAAATCTCATAAGTAACAGATTCTTCTTTAGGCTTTTTTTTGAGCATTATGTCCATCTTTATTCTGTCTGATAATAATCCTTTGTTTAATTCATCAAATTTTTGTTCTTCTTTTTGCTCCGCGACAGGTTGAACTACTTCCTTAATCCCTTGTTCATCTCTTAAAAAGAGTTTTTCGAGAGAACAAATATCTGTTTTCCCCACGAATACCCTGTATATTTTTTCTTTATTATTATTTAAGAATCCAGAACGAATAACTGCAACACAACCTTTTTCCTTAAGCTCTTTTACATATTTTTCTGCATTTTTCTTGTTTTTAAAAGCCCCGATTTGCTTTAATTGAGCTGATACTCCCTTACCTGAAGGGGTTTTTTTATGTAATAGATTTTTATTTAATTTATTTAATGATTTTTTTGAAGGTGAAGCCTGTTCGCTTTTTCCTGATACCTTATGCTTTGGCTTTTCGGAAGGACTGCATCCCATTGCTATTAAGTCAATGGGATAGGCTAATTTATGAATAAGCAGAAAATGGATTAAGAAAATCAAAAAACATTTTCTGCTCATTATTTAAAAATATCCTTTAAATTCAAATAATAATGCATTATTTTTTTATATATTACTTTAAATAGTATATAAATACTTTCCCAATGTCAAGCAAAAACTAATTTTTACTTTCAATGACTTTTTTTTAGCTCCCTGATATACTTTCAAAGGGAGGTGTTACGATGCGGTATATTTATTACATCATAATAATAGTATTAGTTTTATCAGCATTTATCGGCTACGAAATAAAAAGCAAAACTTCTTCAAAAGAAGATATTGCTTTAATAATAAATGATCGTGTAATAAGTACTGATGAATTCAATAAGCTTTATAAGTCATCTCATATCAAAGATAAGAATGAATTTATAAATTCTCTTATAACAAAAGAATTATTAATTCAGGAATCACAAAAAGAAGGGATTGATAAAGAAGAGTCTTTCAGACTCTCTATTCAGAATTTTTATGAACAGTCGTTAATAAAATTATTAATAGATAGAAAGCTTTCTTCTCTTAATATCACTATCGATGAAGAAGAAATAAATAGATATATTTTGTTTTTGAATAAGAAATTACATTTAACCATATTCAACTTTAATACCCTAAATGAAGCAATTAAAAATACTTACAGAGGTAGTGAAAAAAAAGTTATTTTTTTTGAGGAGTTATCAGATGAATTAAAAGACCAGATAATGTTAATTAATGAAGGAGAAATAACAAGTCCAATCAAAATAAACGAAGAATATATAAGAATAAGGCTTGATAAAATAGAGAGCATATCTTCCAAGAAGGACCTTCCCCAAGCAGAGATTAATAAAATCAAAGAACTTCTTACAAGTAGAAGGAAAGAGAAAATAATAAACGACTGGATTAATGATCTAAGAGAAAAGGCATCTATAAAAATATTACTAAAAGATGCAAGATAGGGGGACTATATGAAAAGAAGATGGAGAAGAAGAAACTATTTCATAAAAAAGGAATTACAAGGTAAATATATATTTAATTTTTTCATTTTTGTAATAGCTGGTAGTATCCTCTTCAGCTTAATTTTTAGTTATCTTTCATTTAATACCCTGACCGTCGTATATAAAAATTACAATCTTCAAATTGGCAAAACCCCACTTATTTTGCTTAAAGAAATACTAAGTGCTCACTGGATATTTATCTTTACTGTTGGTATCAGTATCGTCATTATATCTATGTTCCTTACACATCGTTTTGCAGGTCCTATGTATAGATTTGAGAAGTCCGTCGAAGAGATGATAAATGGCAATTTTAATTTTGAGATAAGATTAAGAAAAAGAGATGAGGGTAAGGAACTTGCAGAAAAGATGAATCGATTGATCAATTTAATGTCTTCAAAATTTAAAGATATGCGGGATATTTTTGATGAGCTTCATGCAAAAAATGTACTTATAACTCAATTAATCAAACAACAAGAATACAAATCAGTTATCCCGGAAATTGAGAGAATAATCTTCTTGCATGGTAAATTAAAAGATTTGCTTTATAGTTTCAAGATAAAAAATGATGATTAAACATGCGCTTAGTCTTATCCAGAATTATAATAATTTTTTTAATTATTTTTGCCTTCGTTTCAACATCCTCATTAGCGTATGAGATAAAAAGTAAATATACGACTATATCTTACGAGCGCGAAGAGCAGTTACAGAAATTTAATAAAGAAATCAGGCTTGGACGTCTTTCTTACCTATTAAAAGACAAAAAGGGTATTACATATAAAGATGAAATTAAAAACAAAGTGGATGTAATTGTTGAACGAGTTGAAACTATACTCGAAATGTTTCCGAACGAAGTTAATTTTAAAATAGCACTTTTATCGTCAGATGATGAAGTGCAGGCAATATTTAAAGAAAAATATGGAAGGACAATAGATTATATTGCTTTTTATTCACCAAAAGATAAGACAATTTTTCTTTCTGTCGAAGATATAGATATAAGAGTTTTAGCTCATGAATTTGCCCATGTAATAATAGATATGTATTACGGAATACCTACGCCTGCAAAATTACATGAAATTCTTGCACAATATGTAGAAACTCACCTACAGGATTAGGCCTTAGAATGTCCAGGGACTAATAGTTCCTCCTCCTTGATTACCCCCTGGCAAACCAATTTCTACTGGCGTTAATATAGCCGAAAGAGGCGGAGAATAACCCAAACCCGTTTCAAAAATCCTTGCTAATTCAACAGCATCTACACCAGCATCAATTGCACATCTTGAACATACATCAGAAGTTGCACCTGCCTCCATAGCTCCGTTTATAATTTGTTCAAGATTTCCTCCTGCTTCAATAGCGCATTTAATAACAAGACAGACATCATATCCCAATTGAATACCTGTTCTTGTCACATCCCTTACATTCAACCCCTCGTTAATAGCTCCCTTAACAACACTACATACATCCTTTTCTAATTGGTATTTTTTAGTGAGGACATCTTTTAGGGTATCTTCGGCAAAAACAGAATTATCAGTAACATTCAAAAAATAGCTAATAATAAATGCAAAAAAAGTTATAATTATTGCCTTTTTCATTGACACCTCCTATTTTTTGAATAGCAAAATATTTGCTTTTTGTCAATATTTTTACCTTCTGGGGTTTCCTGAGTTTTTATCCAAACTCAAATCGTAGTTGGAAATCATCAATGCTATTTAGTTTTATACCTTGTAAAGTAGTCTTTTCAGGAATCTTTTTTGTTTCAAATAAATGTTCTTTTTCACTTGTGTTTTTAGATTTTTTTAATTATTCCAAAGGGTTATGTATTTCCTTCATGAAAAACTCGGGAAACTCCAAAAGAGGAAGCATCACCAATTCCGTGATGAATAAAAAAGGGGCTCACCTTATAATG
>CAYOJI010000055.1:0-13789 GCA_964404225.1 uncultured Nitrospiraceae bacterium | reverse complement strand
TTCAAGCCTTATCCTAAATTTTTAGCGGACAATAGTGTAAAGATTTATACAATAATGATACCTCCTACAGGGTCTTCAATAAATTTCGGTGGAAAAAATCTCCTTCGAATAGTGGAATACCTTAATTATTAAATTTAAATATATTATATTAAAAGATTAAAAATGACGGTTCCTATGGTGGTTTACTCAATCGCAACAAAGCTCGGCAAAGCCGGACTCGGTATAGTTTCTTACAACGCAATAAAAGCCCTTAATGAAGCCGGCTTACTTAAAGTTGCAGTTACTTATGGTAATAAGTCGGATCTGCCCAAGTCTAAAATCTTTTCGTTACAAGGAAATCCTGCAAAATTGCTTTTTTTTCTTCCAAGGAATATTTATAGACCACTTAGAAAGGGGTTTCTTGATTATGTAACATCGAAGATTATCCTGAGAGGTTGTAGCATCTTTCATGGCTGGAACAATCAGGCTCTAAGGAGTATTAAGTCTGCCCACAAAATAGGTGCTAAAGCTATTTTAGAATGTGGATCAACTCATCCTCATTTTAAAGAGAAAATATTACAAGAGGAATATGAAAGATTTGGGATAAAAAACATTAAGCCACCTCAATATGCAAGGCAATTATCGCTGGAAGAATTAGAACTTTCAGATTTTATTTTTCTACCATCAGAATTTACAAAAAAAACGTTTATCGATGCAGGCATTGAAGAAAAGAAAATATTTGTTATAAAAAGAGGGGTTAATCTTGAAAAATTCAGACGGAACAACAAAGTTAATAGAAAATTTAGAGTACTTTATGTTGGAAGGTTATCCCTAAGAAAAGGGATTATTTATCTGCTCGAGGCCTGGAAAAGGCTTGATATGCGAGATGCAGAACTTGTTTTAGTTGGAAGTATTGATGAAAATATTTTGCCAATTTTATCTAAATATAATCGAATAAAAAATATTGTTTTTAGGGGATTTCTAAAAGATCCGCTACAAGCATACAAAGAGGCAACGATTTTTGTATTTCCATCACTTGAGGAAGGAAGTGCAAAGGTAACTTATGAAGCAATGGCATCTGCCCTGCCTGTAATCACAACAGAGAATAGCGGGTCTGTAGTCAGGCACGGAATTGATGGATTTATTATTCCCATAAGGGATGTTGATGCTATTATAGATAAAATTAATTATTTTCGCGAAAATCCCCATATTATCGAGCAAATGGGATATGAGGGATCAGAGTATATTAGAAATTTTTCGTGGCTGAATTATAGAGAAAATTTGATAAATATATATGAGCAGATAATTACAAAATGAAAATACTAATAGTGGGGGTAGAACAGGTTAGAAAAGATGAAAGGTATATGGATGACAAAGGCTGGTCTTTCAGCAAAGCCTTTGAAAAACTTGATATTGAAACGAGACCTTTTTTTTACAAAAAAAAGGGGACCCTTTCATTTATTGAAAAAAATAAAATTATCAAAAACAAGTGGCATTCATATATGAACAAAAGTCTCATTACACGGGTAAAAGATATCAAACCTGATGTTCTTATGATCCTAAAGGGTGAGACTATCGAGGCTGATACACTATGGCAAATAAGAAAAAAAACAGATACATTAATAATAAATGTATTCCCTGATAATCCATTATATATGGGAAGATTTGACGCAATAGAACCATGTCATTATTTCTTCGTCAAGGACTCATATATTCTGAACACATTAAGAAAGGCTGGACTTAAAAACGTGTTTTTTCTCCCCCAGTGTACAGATCCCGATGTCCACAAGCCAATGGAACTGGATGATAATGATAAAGTTCAATATGGCTGTCTTCTCTCACTTATAGGCTCGATGTATCCTTATAGATTAAAACTGATCGAGCAACTTGTTGAGTTCAAACCTTCTATATGGGGTAAGGGGTGGTCAAAAGTATCTAATCAAGAAATACTGAAGCTTTATAAAGGTAAAGATATCAGAGGAACGCAAAAAGCCAAGGCGATTTGTGGGTCTTTTATATCACTGAATCCACACCACCCCCTCAATGATATATATGGAGTAAATAGAAGGACATATGATATTGCGGGATGTAAGGGATTCCAACTCGCTGATTACCGAAACGATATGGAAAAGGTATTTAAAATAAATCAGGAAATCGTATGTTTTGAAACGCTTGATGAGTTGAAAAAAAAGATTGAATATTATTTGAAACATTCTGATGAAAGAAATGAGATCGCAGAAGCTGCGTATAAAAGGGTAATACATGAACACACCTATGAACACAGGGCAAGAGAGATTCTTGATCTGATAAAAAATACCTGATGAAGATACTCTTTGTTAATCATTCATCGTATTTAAGCGGAGCTACTGTAAGCTGTTTTAATTTAATGACCAATCTGGGAGACGATATTATCCCAATCTTTGCAACAAAAGAAGATGGTCCAATCCTTGAAAATTTAAAAAAATCAAATATAAATACTTACATAATTGGAAACAAAGGTCTTCTGGGTATTAGATACATTAAAAGTTTCTTGAAGATTCTAAAGTCCGAAAGGATTGACCTGATACACCTTAATACTTTAACTCCATTTTGTAAATACGCAGGCATCGCAGGTTTTTTGAAAAAAGTTCCCATTGTATGGGTTGTGCGAGAAAACCCTTTAATCTCAAGAAGCAGAAGGCTGAGGTTTTGGCTTAAAAACCTTTCTTCAAAAATCATATTTGTTGACAGAGACACAAAAGAAAAGTTATTGCCCAGTAATAAAGCCAATGTTAAAGTTATTTATAATGGGGTTGATCTTAATTTTTTCAGACCTGTTAAAAGTAAATTTTTATTCGAAAAATTTAATATAGATGAAAACAAAAAGCTTATAGGATATATAGGATTAATAACGAGGAGGAAAGGAATCGAATATCTTATAAAAGCTTTGCCCTTAGTAAAAAAGAATAATAACAATCTTAAAATAATAATAATAGGTGGTTATAAACCTAACGAGGAAGAATATTTTAAATATATCACGAGATTGATAAAAGGATTTTCCTTAGAAGGAGACATATATTTCACAGGATTACTTAAGGATATCAGGGAGGCTTTGAACAGTCTTGATATCGTTGTACTTCCATCACTTGAAGAAAGATGTAGCAGGAGCCTACTGGAGTCTCTTGCATGTGCAAAAGCTGTTATTGCTACCAGGGTTGGTGGAAATCCAGAAATAGTCGAAGATGGATTAAATGGCATTCTTGTTGACCCCAAAAATGAGAAACAAATTGCTGAAGCAATTTTGAAATTATTAGAGAATGATGAATTAAGGCAACAAATGGGAGTGAATGGTCGCTCAAGGGCCGAAAGAATGTTTGATATAAAAAATCATATAAATAAAATGAGAAATATCTATTTCGAGGTTGCCGGTAAAAAATAGTGTATCCCCTAAATATTCTTCATATTATTCCGAATTTAACGGTGGGTGGAGTTGAGAACCAACTCTCGATAGTGTTAAAAAATTATGACAAAAGAATATTTTCTCCTTTTGTATGTTGTCTTTCAGGTCAGGGTGAAATAGGGAGGGAAATCGAGTCAAATGGTATTAAAGTAGTATATCTGAATAAACTTAAACATCAATTCGATTGGTCTATAATTAGAGACATTCATAGATTAATTAGACGCTGGGACATAAAGATAGTCCGAACCCATCAATACCATGCTAATTTGTATGGAAGGCTTGCGGCCTTTATAGCGAAAGTGCCCTGTCTTATTTCTTCTATCCATAATGTATACACAATTGATAAAAAAATACACAGAAGACTTATAAATAAATATTTAGCATTTTTTACAGATAAAGTAGTAGCTGTCTCTAACGCTGTAAAAAAGGACATACTTGAATACGATAAAATTCCAGAAGATAAGGTAATGGTTATTTATAATGGTGTTGAAATAGAACGTTTTTTGAAAAAACAAAACAAAGACATAAGAGCTGAATTAAAACTTAATTCGGACACACCTCTCGTAGGAACCGTAGGCAGACTTACAATACAGAAAGGACATAAATTTTTGATCGAAGCTATCGCAAAACTAAAAAAAGATTTTCCAAAGATAACCCTTTTAATTGTTGGTGACGGACCATTAAAACAGGAACTCAAAAATTATGCTGAAACATTGAAAATAGGTAAAAATGTTATGTTTTTAGGAATAAGGAGGGATATTCCTGAAATACTTTCGACAATAGATATCTTTGTTTTGTCTTCCCTTTGGGAAGGATTGTGTAATTCTCTCATTGAAGCTATGGCTGCAGAAAAGCCTGTAATAGCTACAGATATACCAGCGGTAAGAGAGATTATAAGCTCTGAAAAAATGGGTATCTTAATCCCACCTGAAAATAGTGAAGCTATAACAGATGCTATCGGTTTCCTTCTAAAGAATAAATCAATTGCCCAAAATCTTTGTAAATCTGCAAAAGAGAGGGTATTATCAACCTTTACTATAGATAAAACGGTTAGCTGTTATTCGGATCTTTTTATAAAAATTCTTAAAAATAAAGGAATTAAATAAATAAATATTAGTAAATCTTTTGTTTTAACCCTCTGGAATTTCTCCAAAAGCCTGCTTTATTACACACATTAAGAAGATAATGATATAAAATATTACTAATGATAAGTCCAAAGCATATCCTTGTTGTGGATGACGAGGCGGACCTCGTTGAGTTGGTATCTTATAATCTAAGGAAAGAAGGCTATATAGTAGATTCAGCCTCAAATGGAGATGCTGCCCTCTCAAAAATTAGGAAAAGGAACTACGACCTTTTAATCCTTGACTTGCTCCTGCCCGGCATTCAAGGAATCGAGATATGTAAGATATTGAGAAATGACCCTAAAACAACAAATCTACCTATAATCATGCTTACCGCAAAAAGTGAAGAAGTGGATAAAATACTGGGGCTTGAAATGGGGGCAGATGATTATATTACGAAGCCATTCAGCCCGCGTGAACTTCTTGCCAGGGTAAAGGCGGTACTTAGGAGAGCGGATAAAAAACCGGTTACAGCTCAAAAATTAAAGATAAAGGAAATAGAAATAGATAAAGAGAGATATCTGGTTACCCTAAGAGGGAATCCTATTAAATTGAGTGTGACAGAATTTAAGTTACTTGTATTTTTAGCTGAAAGAAAGGGTAAAGTATTTAGTAGAGATCAACTTCTTGATGCTATATGGCGCGATGAGGCTTTTGTTGAACCAAGAACCGTTGATGTCCATATTAGAAGACTCCGTTCCCAAATTGAAGAAGATGCAAGCAAGCCTAAATATATAAAGACATTACGAGGTATAGGATATTATTTTGATGGTGAATAATGAAAAATATTTTATTCAAAAGAACTTTACTATTTTATTTAGTGACTACACTTGTATTCATTGTAGCTCTTCAATTCTATCTATCCAGTGTTATTAAAAATTACTATATCTCAAATCTCAAAGACAATCTTATCGTTTATGCTCGATTAATTGCAGAAAAAATACCATTTTCAAATACAACAAACCTTGACCTTTTCTGCAGGTCTTATAAAGAAAAATCAGGTGTGAGAATAACTGTCATTGACGAAACAGGACGTGTTTTAGGTGATTCGGATGAGGACTCATCAAAAATGGAAAATCATTTTAACAGTCCCGAAGTTCAGGATGCAATTATTAGTGGGGTAGGAAGTTCTATTAGATTCAGCAAAACCCTGTCAAAAAATTTTTTTTATCTAACAATATCTATTAATCATCCTGAAAAACTCTTTTTAAGAGTATCTGTTCCTTTAGATCAAGTTGAAACAGAAATAAACAAAATAAGAATGAAAATCATTATTGCATCTCTTGCCTTGTTGATTATTAATTTTTTAATAGCACTTTTAAAGACAAAAAGGCTTACTGAGTCAATAAGAGAAATAGCTTCTTTTTCAAAAGAAGTTGCTGAGGGCAATTTAAAAAGAAGGTTATTACTGAACGAAAAGGATGAACTTGGAGAATTAGGAAGAAATATAAGCAATATGACACAAGAGTTAAATATTAGGTTAAAGCAAAGTGAACAGGAAAAAAATAAATTAGAAGCTATTATAGAAAATATGTCTGATGGATTAATTCTGACTGACGTAAAAGGCAAGATTATCTTATTATACAATTCAGCTTTTAAGAATTTGTTCAGTATAAAACAAGAAATCGAAGGGAAAACACTTATGGAAACTATTAGAAAAGCAGAGCTAATAGATATAATAGAAGATGTAGTGAGAGAAAAACAGAGGATTTCAGCAGAGATTAGAGTCGACCATCCCGGAGAACTTTATTTAATTGCCACTGTTTCTCCTCTTATTATTAAAGAATCGGTATCTGGGATAGTTTTGACATTTCATGACATAACGAGATTAAAAAAACTCGAGGATATAAGAAAAGATTTTGTTGCTAATGTTTCACATGAAATTAAAACCCCTATTACAGCAATAAAAGGTTTTGCTGAGACTTTACTTGATGGGGCAATTAACGATAAAGAAAATGCTTTAAAATTTCTTGAGACTATAAAGAACCATAGTGAACGTCTTAATAGCCTTGTAAGTGATTTATTGACTCTTTCAAGTATAGAACTTGGTGATATAAAAATAGAAAAAGCAGATGTTAATCTCGATGAGGTCGTGGAAACCGTACTTACAACCTTGAGAGAGAAGGCGAATAAAAAAGGATTATATCTAAAAAAACAGATAGACTCTGAATTTAATCGAATAAAAGCTGACGGGAATAGACTGATTCAAATATTAATGAATCTCGTTGACAATGGAATTAAATTTACGGAAAAAGGAGGTGTAACGGTAAGAGTTAAGGATGAAAAGTTAAAGATTAAAAATGCGGAGGAAGGAGACTTTATCACAATTTCAATTGAAGATACAGGCATAGGGATTCCTAAAAAGCATATTCCACGCCTTGGGGAGCGATTTTACAGGGTTGACAGTGCACGTTCTCGCGATCTTGGTGGCACTGGCTTAGGGCTTGCCATAGTAAAGCATCTCGTTAAGGCTCATGGTTGGAAGATGAAGATAGAAAGCGAAGAAGGAAAAGGTACAATAGTTCACATTCTTTGCGAAGAATAAATACAAAAGCCTTCTGCTCCCTTCGCAGACTAAATATATAGATTATGAAGCACTATTTAATTTAATAATAGATTAGAATTATGATAAAATTTTCTAAAAGGAGGGGATAAATTTGTTAAATATTGTTTTCACAATTTTAGTAATTCTTCTGCCTTTCTGTACGGAGGTGGAAGGAAAGGAGGTAAAAGAAATGGTGAAGGACATACACTGGCTTGGACATGATACTTTTAAAATAGTGGGAGAAAAAATCATATATACTGATCCTTTTAAACTCAAAAAGAAAGATACCGCAGATATTATCTTAATTACTCATGATCATTACGATCACTGCTCACCTGAGGACGTCAAGAAGATTCAAGGTCCAAAAAGTGTAATCGTTACTACTTCTGACTGTGCAAAAAAACTTTCTGGTAATCTGAAGGTTGTTAAGCCAGGTGACAAAGTTAATGTTGAAGGAATCGATATCGAAGCTGTCCCTGCCTATAATGTAAATAAGCAATTTCATACAAAAGACAAGGGATGGGTAGGATTTATTTTTAATGTTAAAGGACAACGTATTTATTTAGCAGGAGATACAGATTATATCCCTGAAATGAAGAATTTTAAAGTAGATATAGCCCTTCTTCCAGTCTCTGGTACATATGTAATGACAGCAGAAGAAGCTGTAAAAGCAGCGCTTGACATTAAGCCCAAAATAGCTATCCCCATGCATTATGGTTCTATCGTTGGTTCTGACAATGATGCAAAGAAATTTGCTGAATTACTCAAAGGGAAGGTTGAGGTAGTCGTTCTTAAAGAGGAATAATATGTCTAATTTACTGAAATCATCTGACCTTTCGACAGAAAAGATAAAAGATAAGCTTAAAGGTTCTATTGGAAGAAATATCTTATTTTATGAAAGGATTGGTTCAACTAATACAATAGCATACGCTATCGCAGAAGAAACTGATGAGGGTACGGTAGTAATTGCGAATAGTCAAGAAAAAGGAAAAGGTAGGTTGGGTAGAGTCTGGATATCACCTCCTGATAAAAACATATATATGAGTATTATCATTAAGCCAAATTTAATAAGCGAGGATGTTACCCTAATAACGCTGATGGCTGCTGTAGCCTGCACAAGGGCATTAAAAAGACTAACTGATCTCGATATAAGGATAAAATGGCCAAATGACCTCATCTTAAACGACAGAAAGTTCGGTGGTATCCTAACCGAATTGAAAATACATAAAAAGAGGGTTATTTTTGCAGTTATAGGAATAGGATTAAACATTAATGTAGATATTAACGTTTTCCCTCAAGAAATTAGAGATATCTCAACTTCTATCTTGAATGAGACTGGAAAACTTTATTCGAGATCAGAGATTATAGCTGAAATTTTGGATGAGATAGATTATTGGTATAAAGTTCTCAAAGAAGATAACAGATTGAAAATACTATCTGAATGGGAAAGACTTTCTTGCACGCTTGGGAGGGAAATTAAAGTTATAATAAATAGAAATACTTATTTTGGTCTTGCAGAATCTATAGATAACCAAGGGATGTTAATGTTAAGACTATCATCGGGTGAGCTTATGCGAATTAGTTCGGGTGATGTAAAAGTCTTGTAATCTGAAAGTGAAGATTTAAGCAAGATAATTTGCTCGGTTTTATTAAGATTATTATAGATCAAAAATGCATGCTTTTTGAATTAGAAAGCAGATCCAATATTTCTGGTTTTAAAGTTGGGACTTATTGCAATAGATATAGGTAACTCCTCAATAAATATAGGATTTTTTATAAATAAAGACCTCTCGGTCTTTAATATTGAAACCTTTCCTGTCAAGTCTTTTGAAGAATACAAAATTATTTTTAGGGATCTCTTAGAAAAGATTGAAGAAAAGACTATTAATGGAGTTATAATATCATCCGTCGTCCCAACACATACGGTTATTTTATTAGAAGCTATTAAAAGCATAACATCTATAGATCCTTTAATTGTTAACCATAAAATGAACACAGGTCTAAAATTTGAGATAGAAAATCTTCAAGAACTTGGGGCTGATAGAATTGCAAATTCAGTAGCTGTAAATGAGATTTATAAAGTTCCTGTAGCGGTTTTAGATTTTGGTACAGCTTCAACAATAAGTATTATTGGCAAGGATTCTACTTTTATTGGAGGCGCAATTTTTCCAGGTTTGAGATTAATGAATGAATCACTTTCAAAAGGTGCTGCCCAGTTATCCGAGGTTCCTTTAAAACCTCCTCCATCGGTTTTAGGTAGAAATACAAAAGAATGTATACAATCGGGGTTATTGTATGGAACGGTTGGTGCTACAGAAAGACTTATAGATGAAATAGAAAAGGAGATCGGATATAATCTTAAAGTTGTATTAACAGGCGGATACGCAAATATTTTGTCTAAATTTTTTAAAAGAGACTATGAATTTATTCCTTATCTTACTCTGAAAGGACTCGAGATACTTTATAAGAGGAATAAAAATGCATGAGCTGAGGAAGGATATCTTACTTGGTAGATGGATAGCTGTTCTGTCAGATTCAAAATCTCCATCTGATTACAGATTGAGTTCAGGCAACAAAAATATTGAAAAAAATGAAGATAGTTGTATTTTATGCCCTGGAAGAGAAATGGAAACACCTCCGGAGATAACATCTATAAGAATCCCTGGGACATCTCCTAATACCCCTGGATGGTGGGTTAGGGCGCTTCCGAGTTTTAAGCCCATTTTTCAAATAGAAGGAGAACTCGGACGAAGAGGTGTGGGTATATATGACAAAATGAATAGTATTGGTGCAAATGAAATACTTGTAGAGTCTCCTGAACACAACATCTCCCCAGAGGACATAGGTTTGGAGCAAATGATAAGGGTAATAACTCTTTATAGAGATAGGATTGCTGACCTTGAAAAGGATTCAAGACTCAGGTATATTCTAATATATAAAAATGTGGGGAGGGATGCTGGGGAAATATTTTCTCATCCAGTATCATATTTAATGGCAACCCCTGTAATTCCTAAGACGGTTAAAGATGAACTTGACAATGCAAAACTATATTATTCTTTCAAAGAAAGGTGTATTTTTTGTGATATCTTAAGGGAAGAACTAAGAGTGGGTGAGAGGATTATTCTTGAAACAGATAGTTTTATTACCTTTTGTCCTTATGCAGCACAGTTTCCATTTGAGACATGGATTCTTCCAAAAAGACATTCTTGCGCTTTTCAGGAAATTACATATGAAGAAATAGAGGGTCTGGGTATTTCACTAATGTCGATTTTGAAAAGGTTAAAGAAGATTTTTGGTAATTTATCTTTTAATTATTTTATTCATACTGCGCCGAATATGGTGCCAAGAAAAAACCATTGGCATACACTTGGAGAGGATTTTCATTGGCACCTTGAAATAATACCGAGACTTGTAAAAACAACAGGGTTTGAATGGGGGTCAGGATTTTATATTTTACCTACGTCACCCGAAAATGCAGCAAAATATCTAAAGGAGGTTGAATAAATGGAAATCAAAAGTATTCTTTTCCCGACTGATTTTTCAGAGGGATCAGCTCAGGCATTACAGTATGCGGTGGATTTAGCTAATCGCTACGGAGCTAAGTTATATCTTCTACACATAATTTACGACATAGCAAAGGGCGCGGGATGGTATGTACCTCACATATCGATGGACCAATTATACAAAGACATCGAGGAGGGAGCAAAAAAAGAGCTCGAAAGATTTGGGAACGAGGAAATCGGTGGTTTTAAAAATGTCGAAAGGGCTGTTATTAAAGGTGTTCCACATGAAGAGATAATTAATTTTGCAAAAAATAATAAGATCGATCTTATAGTTATTGGTACACATAGCAGAAAAGGATTAGACAGAATACTATTTGGTAGCACAGCGGCACAGGTGGTAAGATTTGCACCGTGTCCTGTTTTAACCGTGAGGATTCCGTCTTATTAAATTAGACTATGCGTGTTTATTTGTCGGAAAATGCATTTTTAGATCTTCTTCTCAGCTCGGCTGAGGTATATAAGAAGGAATGTCTTGCGTTTCTTCTTGGATACAAACTCGAAGACCGTTTTATTATTGAACATGCCTTTAGTGTTCAAACGGCAAATAGAAAGCATAAAAAGGTGGTTTTCAATAAGAAGAATCATAAAAAAATAGAACCAATACTTGCAAGGTTTAATAAATTACAAAAGATCGGAGATTTTCACTCTCATACACAATTTGGTCCAAACAAAGGGCTTCCCATCCCCAGTTCTGAAGACATTAAAGAAATGGTTCCCAATCACATCTATTTGATAGTAGCAATAAACAATAACGAAAAAACAATGCCATGGGGTGAAAATAGAGACGGAACTATATCAGGTTCTATCGGTGATTTCTTCTTTAAAATATCAGCACATTTTCTTAATGGTGCCAGTGCAGTAAAAAGAGCAAAAATATACTGTCCATTTCCACCTGGATTTTGAAGACTTATTTTGTAACTTTTTGAAATGTTATAAATGAAGCAAGATGCTAAGGTCCTTGTAGTGGGAGGAGGTCCTGCGGGTTCTATTGCGGCAAGAAATCTTGCGGAGAATGGAATAGATGTTATCTTATTAGAGAAGGATCTATCTTTTGTAAAACCCTGTGGTGGAGGGATTCCTATTAATGTATTTGATGAGCTCAACTTACCTAAGAACACCATAAAAAAACAAGTCAGGTCTATCAGACTGATCTCTCCATCGGGCAAGCAACTTGATATTGAATTGAAAAGCGGAAGTCTTGCTATTGTCAAAAGAGGTGATTTTGACAATGCCTTAAGAAAAGAAGCTGGGGTTAAAGGTGCCTATGTAATTGAAGGGGAATTTATAGAATTATTAGACGATAAAAAATATTATAAAATCAGGGCTATTATAAATAGCAGAGATTGCAATATTAATGCTGAATATATTATTGCTGCTGATGGTATAAACTCAAGGCTTAAAAGAATCCTCAAAATAGAACCATGTAAGTATTTATTTACGATTTCTGAGTATATAAAAGAAATTCGCCTTGAAAGATGCGAATTTTGGTTTGGTTCATCGCATGCACCACATTTTTATTCGTGGGTTTTTCCTTCCGAAGATGGCATTTTAACAGGAACAGGCTGTGCTGAGCCAAAAAGGATTAGGGATTTATTTGGAATATTTAAAAAAAGAAAGGGAATAATAGAAGAAGGGCAAAAAAGGATTTACAGAATCCCTTTATGGAATGGCAAGTTATATAATAAAGGTAAGGTCTTATTCGCTGGTGACTCGGCAGGTCAAGTTCTACCACTTACATATGAAGGTTTATATTATGCGATGAAATCAGGATATCTTGCATCTCAGGCTATTTTAGAAAAAAAAATTGATAATTATCGAAAATCATGGAAGGCAAAATTTCAGAAAAGGTTTATGCTTATGGATAGATTGAGAAATTATTTCTTAAAGAACGATTTTTTGTTGGAAAAACTTATTGAGTTACACAAAAGACCTGAAATTCAAGAGGCCTCAGAGAGATTATGGCTTAGCAAAGATACAAGTAAACATAGTCTTTTAAGATATTCAAAATTTTTTGGTAAGTTTTTAAGTTGAGCCTAAAAAGATTCTTTATTTATTCCCTTACAGTTCATGTTTTCTTTATAATTTTGATCATATTGTATTTGCCTGCCAATATTAAGAAAGCAGATAATGAAATTTTTACTTGGCTCATCTCTCCCGAAGATTTAGTTGATAAAAGACCTTTTATCCCAGAAAAAAAAACTGTAACCCCTCCGAAGATATTTTCTTCTCCTTATAAGGAGGCTGGAAATAAGGTCTTATCCAATAAAGATATTCCTTTTAGTGAGGAATCTGTGGATAAGGAGCAGAATTCTAAAGATTTCGTAGAGAAGAAGAATTTTAAAGATCCGGACAAGGAAAGTTTTCCTCTAAAGCAAGAATTTCCTTCAAAACACCTGCCTTCTCTTAAGGAAAGATTATTTGATGAAAGCATCATAGGTTCTCTTGCTAAAAAAGATATGAAGAAAGAAGAAAGAGAAGAGAAAGTTTTTACATTCGATGCGAAAGAATATAAGTTTCTGCTCTATAACAAAAGATTAAAAGAGAGGATAGAAAGTATATGGATTTATCCTCCTGATGCTGCAGCAAGAGGCATATACGGCGATTTGATTATAAGGTTTAGTATAAAGAAAAATGGAAGGCTTGGGGAGATTGAGCTCATTAGAACATCTGGTCATAAAAGCCTTGATGATGCTGCCATTAAAGCACTCAGAGATGGTGAACCATATTGGCCATTGCCTGAAGAATGGGGAATGGATATCTATACAATTGTAGGGCACTTCATTTATACTATTCATGGTTATTATATACGATAGGGAATATTAAATGGGGCCGAGATTATATCTTAAAGTAGGTGATGTTGTAAGGCATTTACATTATTCTACATGGGGTAATGGTGAAGTTATAGAAGAAAGACATTCATCTCTTCCTGGAGGTATATGCATTGTAAGGATACTTTTTCAAGACGGTATAGAAAGATCGTTTATAAACGATCTCGATCATGAATGTTGCTGCTACTATGCGGGGTTAAGATTAACCGGATTTTAAGAATAAGGTTAAGTTTTCATTGTAACAGTTTATTATATAAAGGTTAGCATCACCTTTTCCGTGATAGGTCACGCAGCATATCTAACAAACTTTC
>CAYOJI010000054.1:0-13855 GCA_964404225.1 uncultured Nitrospiraceae bacterium | reverse complement strand
GAGCGACAAAGCCTTAGATTGGTCAGAGATTTTGTTTATTAAGCGAAAGGGCATTCCTCCAGACTTATATATCACGAAATTGGTTATACTTCCACCATTCCCCCCATTTTACATTTTTTTATTATTTATGCTAAGTTTTAGAGTTTACCTTTAGATATCTTAATTTATTTAATAGACAAAGCCTTTCTTTTTTGAATAAAAGGGCAATAGAGGAGGCGAATATATGATAAAAAAAATCGTTGTCGCTTATTCAGGAGGTCTTGATACCTCAGTCGCGATAAAATGGCTGAAAGAAAAATATAGGGCGGAAATAATTGCCTTTTGCGCAGATATAGGGCAAGAAGAAGATATGGAGAAAATAAGAAAAAAGGCTTTAAAGACAGGTGCTTCAAAGGTCTATATAATTGACCTTAAAGAAGAATTTGTAAGGGATTACATATTCCCTATGTTGAGGGCGAATGCCGTTTACGAAGGCGCTTATCTGCTTGGGACATCGATTGCAAGACCTCTTATTGCAAAAAAACAGATCGAGATTGCAAAAAAGGAAAAGGCTCAAGCCGTCGCTCACGGTGCTACAGGTAAAGGAAATGATCAGGTAAGATTTGAACTGACATATTATGCTTTAGAGCCAGATATAAAGGTCATAGCTCCATGGCGAGAGTGGCCTTTTAAATCAAGGAGCGAATTAATCGAATATGCCCATAAACACAGAATTCCTATTACAGCAACAAAAGAAAAACCTTATAGTATCGATAGAAATCTGTTTCACATTAGCTATGAAGGAGGAATCCTCGAAGACCCTTGGCATGAACCGCCTCAAGATATGTATACTATGACTGTTCAGCCTGAAAAAGCACCGGATAAAGCTTTATATATCGACTTATCTTATAAAAATGGTGATCCTGTAGGAATTAATAATAAAAGGTTATCACCTGCCAAGTTGCTTGAACGATTAAATTTTTTGGCTGGGCAACAAGGTATAGGGAGAATTGATATAGTAGAAAATAGATATGTAGGAATTAAATCAAGGGGTGTCTATGAAACACCGGGTGGAACCTTACTACATATAGCCCATAGGGCCATAGAATCGATCGTCCTTGATAGAGAAGTAATGCATTTAAAAGACTCTTTAATAACCCGCTATGCTGAGCTTGTTTATTATGGTTATTGGTTTTCTCCTGAAAGAATAGCTATGCAGAATTTTGTAGATTATACCCAAAAAGAGGTAACGGGAACTGTAAGGATAAAACTATATAAGGGAAATTGTTATGTAGTCGGTAGAAAATCACCAAATTCATTATATAAACCTAACCTTGCTACATTTGAAGGCGAAGGGGTTTACAACCAAAAAGACGCGGAGGGCTTTATAAAACTTAATGCATTAAGATTGAAATTAAAAAAATTGAAATAAAATTTCTTTAAATATGTCAGATATTAAATACTGGCTTGCTTTATCAATGTTGGAGGATATTGGACCAAAAAGGGCTAAGAGATTGCTTTCAAAATTTGGTTCACCAGAGAAAATTTTTAAATCTACTTTTAATGATCTTATTAAAGCAGAAGGCATTGCTAAGAAGTTATCAAAGAATATAAAACAATTTTCATCTTGGGACTTGATAGAGAAACAAATTGGCATTTTAAATAAAAACGGCATAAAAGTAGTTACTTATGAAGACCCTTCGTATCCTGAGATGTTAAGAGAGGTAGAGGATGGTCCTATAGTAATCTATGCTAAAGGCGATATCCAGCCTCAGGATAAATATGCAATAGCAATTGTTGGCTCAAGGAAACCAACACACTATGGCATATCAGTCGCCGAAGCTATCTCCGAAGAGCTTGCCACGATGGGGTTTACCATAGTAAGCGGATTAGCAAGGGGTATCGATTCATTATCACATAAAGCGGCGCTGAAAGTGGGTGGAAGAACCATAGGAGTCCTTGGCTCAGGGCTTGACATTCCATATCCTCCTGAGAATAAAATTTTAATTGAGAAAATTATAAATTCAGGATGCGTTTTAAGCGAGTTTCCTCCGGGAACTCCTCCTGATAGGGAAAATTTTCCGAAAAGAAACAGGATAATTAGTGGCCTTTGTCTTGGTGTCCTTGTTATTGAAGCTACATCTGACAGTGGATCACTTATAACAGCTTCATATGCCCTTGAGCAAAATAGAGAAGTATTTGCTGTTCCGGGTAATATTACTTCTTCTAATTCATCGGGCACTAACGAGCTCATCAAAAAGGGGGCTATACTAACGAGAAACGCAGATGATATTATTAAAGAGCTTGCACCTGTTTTAAAGGGATTTATAAAGTCTAAAAATAAGATGAAAGTCGAAATTACAGGAGAAGAAATGGAAATATGTAAGTATCTTTCAGGTGAACCAAAACAAATTGATACCATTTCACGAGAAAGCGGGTTGCCTGCATCAAAGATATTGGGCATTATGTTAAGTCTTGAACTAAAGGGAGTTGTAAAACAAATAGCAGGAAAGAGGTTTTATCTATCATGAGATCGCTTGTAATCGTAGAGTCGCCAGCTAAAGCAAAGACTATACATAAGATATTGGGGAAAGATTTTTCTGTAAAGGCATCCATTGGTCATGTGAAGGATCTCCCCGAAAAAGATTTCGGTGTGGATATAGACAATAATTTCAAGCCTCATTATGTCATTATTCCCGGAAAAGAAAAGATAATCAAGGAATTGAAACAAGCCTCAAAGGAAGCTGATAAAATATTCCTCGCTCCTGACCCTGATAGAGAAGGTGAAGCAATAGCTTGGCATATTGCTACGGAATTAGCCGATAAAAAGTCCAAAAATTTAAATGAAAGGATATACAGGATTATTTTCAACGAAATTACTGAAAAAGCAGTTCGCGAAGCAATAAAAAATCCACAAAAATTAGATATGAAAAAAGTTGAAGCTCAGCAAGCCAGAAGAGTACTTGACAGGATAGTAGGATACAAGCTCAGCCCTTTACTTTGGAAAAAAGTTCGCAAAGGGTTAAGTGCGGGAAGGGTGCAATCAGTTGCTGTAAAACTCATTGTTGATAGAGAACGTGAAATATCGGAATTCAAACCTCAAGAATACTGGAGTATTGTTGCAGAATTTGAAGGATCTAATCCCCCACGATTTACAGCAAAGCTTTACAGGATAAATCAAGAGACCGAAATAGAAAATAAGTTTCTAATCCCTAACGAAGAAAAAGCCAACACGATAGTTGCTGATTTACAAAATAATAAAGACTTTTTTCTGGAGAAGATAGAACGCAAACAAAGGAAGAGAATGCCTTCCCCACCTTTTATTACGAGTACACTTCAACAAGAAGCAGCAAGAAGACTAAAATTCTCTGCAAAAAAGACAATGATAATAGCACAACAGCTTTACGAGGGAATAGAGCTTGGGAAAGAAGGTTCTGTAGGACTTATCACTTATATGAGAACCGATTCCCACAGGGTATCTTTAGAAGCACAGAATTGGGCACGCGATTTAATTCAAAAGATGTTTGGAAAAGATTATGTTCCCGAAAAACCACCTACGTACAAGAGTAAGGCATCTGCACAAGAGGCACACGAGGCGATTAGACCAACTTATCCCGAAAAAACACCTGATGGGATAAAACAGTTTCTATCTAAGGATCAGTATTCGTTATATAAATTGATATGGAATCGCTTTATTGCTAGCCAAATGTCTCCGGCCCAGCTTGAGCAAACAACTTTTATTATAGTGAGTCGTGAAAGATTAGGTGATGTTGCTGAAAAAAGATATGAATTTAGAGCATCAGGAACGGTCATCCGCTTCGAAGGATTCATGGCTCTGTATACAGAAGGAAAAGATGAGATTGAAGATAACAACGGTATGAAACTGCCACCTCTCAAAGAAGGAGAAAAATTAAATTTGATCAACTTACTACCAAAACAACATTTTACCCAGCCACCTCCACGTTATACAGAAGCCACGCTTGTAAAGGCACTTGAAGAAAACGGCATCGGTAGACCAAGCACATATGCAACAATTCTTTCTACAATTCAAGAGAGAAAGTATGTACAGAAAATAGATGGTAAATTTGTCCCAACTGAGCTTGGCACAATAGTTAATGATTTTCTGGTTGAAAAATTTCCTGAGTTAATTGATGTCAATTTTACCGCAAAAATGGAAGAAGAGCTTGATTACATCGAGGTGGGAAAGAGGAAATGGTATAAGGTTGTAAAAAACTTCTATGACCCATTCAGTAATGATCTTGCAAGGGTAGAAGAGTCTAAAGAAAAAGTTAAGCCGAAAGACATTCCTACAGATGCACTTTGTGAGAAATGTGGGTCACCCATGGTGATAAGATGGGGCAAACACGGAAGATTCTTTGCTTGTTCTGCTTTTCCTAAATGTAAAAACACAAAGCCATTGGAAAATCATCAATCTGATATTCGACAAATAATAAACAACGAACAACAAATAAATGAGATTTGCGAAAAATGTGGTTCACCGATGGTGATAAAATCTGGACGCTATGGAAAATTCCTTGCCTGCTCACAATATCCAAAATGTACAAATACTAAATCGTTCTCCACAGGTATAAAATGTCCGTTAGATGGTGGAGAAATAATCGAAAGGTGTTCAAAAAAAGGAAAATCTTTCTGGAGCTGCAGTAACTATCCTAAATGTAAATTTGCTACCTGGTATAAACCCGTGGATAAGAAATGCCCCTTGTGTAAGTCTGATTTTCTTCTCGAAAAAAGGGATAAAGCAAGACGAATAGTTTATTTTTGTCATAAGAAAGAATGTGGCTATAGAGAGGTCGAAAAATTACAAGAAGAAGATGTGGTACCATCTACACCTTGATTTCTATTATTTGAAAACTATATTAATCCTAAAAATGTTTGCTAAATAATTAAATATAAATGCATTCTTTGGCTAAACAATAGCCTTTTATATTATGAGGTCAATTATTATCGGAATCGGAGGAGCCTACAGTGGGGTAGGGAAAACTACCTATGCCTCGTTAATTTTACAAAGATTTAGAGGTTGGGGTGCAATAAAATATACAAAAACCGACCTTTACTGTTCATTGACTGATGATCTTGAAATCTTATCAGAAGAAGGAAAGGATACTAAAAAATTTCTTGATTCTGGGGCAGAAAGAGTTATCTGGATTCAATCGCCAGTCTCCGAACTTCCTAATATCATACATCTGGCTGTAGGAATGCTTTCATCTATGAAAGGCATACTTATTGAAGGAAATAGCGCTATAGAGGCGATAAATCCAGATCTTGTTATATTTATTTCAGGGGAGAGCAAAAAGTTCAAAGAAAGCGCTGAAAATCTTCTAAAGATGGCAGATTTGATTATATACGATCAAGAATTACCTTCTTATATCCCTGAAAAGGCAAAAATCCTTAAAAAGGAAGAAAAAGATAAATATCTGAATTTTATAAGTAGCTTTTTAGACAATTTTCAAAGAAGTAATCTCTAAATCTCCAGATATGAAACTTGAGTGGGGAAATTTCTCTTTAGACTTTTCTAAAAGAACCTATATTATGGGTATTCTTAATGTTACACCAGATTCCTTTTCTGACGGAGGTCTCTATTTAAAAAAGGATAAGGCTATTAAACGAGCACTCCAGATGGTTGAAGAAGGCGCTGATATAATCGACATCGGAGGTGAATCTACAAGGCCTGGTTCTGATCCGGTTAGCATCGAAGAAGAGTTAAAACGCACAATACCAATAATTGAGATTCTCGCAAAAAAGATCGCTATCCCTATATCCATAGACACCTACAAATCTGAAGTGGCTAAAAGGGCGCTTGACGCAGGCGCTTCTTTAGTTAACGACATTAGCGGTTTAAGATTTGATAAAAAGATGCCACTCATTATCTCTAAATACAAAGTCCCCGTGGTAATTATGCATATCAAGGGAAGACCTAAGGACATGCAACAAAATCCAGTGTATAAGTCATTAATAGAAGAAATATTATTCTATCTAAGAGTTAACATAAGAAAAGCCTTAAAAGCAGGTATTTCGGCAGATAAGATAATAATTGATCCAGGCATAGGGTTTGGTAAAACATTTGAGCATAATCTTGAGATAATAAATAAGCTTAAAAAATTTTCTTCTCTTCGGAAACCATTACTAATAGGACCTTCAAGAAAGGCTTTTATAGGAAAAATTCTTGGGAATGTAACTCCCGAAAACAGGCTTGAAGGAACTGCAGCAGCAGTCGCAATATCCATAATCAATGGGGCTAATATTGTTCGTGTTCATGACGTAAAAGAAATGGTCAAAGTAGTGAAAGTCGCTGACGCTATAAAACGTATTAAAATTCCTTCTTAGCTTACTTTATTCATAAATCCATAATTACCTTCATACGGAGTTAGGGATTAACACACGTTTTGGGCATGAAATTCTATCTTCCTGAACAGTGTTCTTAATTATCTCTGCTATCTTTACTATTGTTGACTCTTCGAGGTCGGGGTACATAGGTAACGAAAGGACCTCTTTCGCTGCTTTTTCAGCAACAGGAAAATCGCCTCTCCTATATCCTAAAAATTTGAGTGCCTCTTGAAGATGAAGGGGAACAGGATAATATATGACTGATGGGATACCATTTTCTCTTAGTTTGTGTTGAATCTTATCTCTTTTCTTACTCATAATTGTATACTGATGGTAGACATGGTACATACCATCTTTTTCAACGGGACATTTCACATAATTTGATAAAAGCTCGGTATAAATCGCTGCGTTTTTTCTCCTTTTTTTGTTATATTCGTTGATATATTTAAATTTGATTAGCAGGATAGCTGCTTGTATTTCATCGAGTCTACTGTTAAATCCTACTCTTTTATGAATATAAGAGCCCTTCGAGCCGTGATTTCTTAATTGTCTGATTGTGCTGGCTACTCGAGCATTATTAAGAATTATCATGCCTCCATCTCCACATGCTCCAAGGTTTTTGCTCGGATAAAAACTAAAGCAACCTGCGTCACCAAAGCCTCCAACTCTTTTACCATTAATTGCGGCACCAAAAGATTGTGCACAATCCTCGATTACTTTTAACTTATATTTTCTTGCTATCCTTAATATCTCAATCATGTCAGATGGATGTCCAAAAAGGTGAACAGGCAAAATCGCCTTTGTTTTCCCTGTTATTTGACTTTCAATTTGAGTGACATCCATGTTTAATGTATCAGGTTCAATATCCACAAATACAGGCACAGCACCTGTATATAAAATTGCCTCGACTGTTGCAAAAAAACTAAAGGGTGTTGTTATAACCTCATCACCTGGTTCTATCCCTAACGCTTCTATTGCTAAATGTAGTGCATCTGTACCTGAAGCAACACCGATTGCCTCTTTGACTCCATGATATTCGGCTACTCTTTTTTCGAATGCAGTTACATTAGGTCCGAGAATATACTGACCACTTTCTAATATCTCTGTTAGAATCTTGAACAAGTCTTCTTTAATCTCTCGAAACTGTTTTTTCAAATCAACCATTGGAATCATCAATTGTCTCCTATCTTCCATTCTTTATAATGTTACTTATCTCTAAAACAACTTTTAAGGCATCTCTTCCTTCAATTGCAGAGACTATAGGTTTTCTCCTTTCTTTAACACAACGAATAAAATCTCGCAATTCCTCTTTTAAGGGTTCTTTATGTTCCGGTATTTTAATTTCGGATTCGATTTTACCTTTATTTCTGTAATATCGCTTTATTTCTGAGGTTTGATAGTCAATAGATATGTAAGTGTCTTTTTGAAAGATTTTGAGTTTTCTCTGCTTTTCTGGTGAGAGGCGACTTACTGTTGCAAGGGCTGTACAGCCATTTTCGAATTCAAGCCATGCCTTTGCAACGTCGATCTTATCAGTAAGAACCTTTGCTCCTACTGCTTTCATCTGTTTTATTGG
Source organism: uncultured Nitrospiraceae bacterium (assembly GCA_964404225.1). Classification (GTDB taxonomy): domain Bacteria; phylum Nitrospirota; class Thermodesulfovibrionia; order Thermodesulfovibrionales; family SM23-35; genus Kmv42. Next base: position 5,955 of record CAYOJI010000054.1, on the reverse strand, counting down.
TGAGGAAATTAAACTCAGTATTATATCTATATCATGAATCATCAAATCAAGGGTGACATCAACATCGATCCCTCTACCAAGGAAGGGTGAAAATCTTTCTGATTCTATAAATATGGGATCATTTATCATATCCGAAATCGCAAGGATTGCAGGATTATATCTCTCAAGATGTCCTACCTGGATTATACAATCATTTGCGTTCTTGATAAGTTTATTAGCCTCTTCAATGGTTACGGTTATTGGTTTTTCGATTAAGATATCCTTGCCTGCTTTAAGGCAATCAAGGGCTATATCAAAATGAGAAATAGTGGGTGTTACAATGCTGAGGGCTTCAACTTTATGAAGCACGTCTCTATAGTCTGTGTAAGATTCACAATTATATTTTTCAGCAAATGTATCTGCTTTCTTTTTATCGATATCTACAACAGCAACAAGTTCGGCTTCTTCTATCTCAGAAAAAATTCTTGCGTGATGCTGTCCCAAATATCCAACACCAATAACCCCTACCTTAACAGCCAAATAACCTCCTTATAAAATATTAGTGATCTTTTTTACTTCTTCAAGTTTTTTTAATGCTTTCCCAGAATCGATAGAGTCTTCAGCTATACTACGTGCTACTTTAAAATCTTGCGTCAAGCCAGCAATTATAAATGCAATTGCGGAGTTTACAAGAACAATATCTCTTTTTGGTCCTTTTTCTCCTTTAAGGATTGAGAGCGTAATAGCCGCATTTTTTTTCTTATCTCCGCCACGTATTTGTTCAATATTATTCCTAAAAATTCCAAAATCTTCAGGTTGTACAAAAAAACTTTCTAATTTTCCATTTCTAAATCTTGAGACCATAGTTTTACCAGAAGTACTTACCTCATCCAGTCCGTCCTCGCCATGAACTACCATTGCGTCTTTTGCACCAAGATTACCAAGAACCATTGCCAGTATTTCAGTAAGTTTTTCTGAAAAAACACCGATTACTTGTTTTTTAGCACCGGCAGGGTTGGTTATAGGCCCTAGAATATTAAATATTGTCCTAATTCCTATCTCCCTTCGAGGACCTATAGCAAATTTCATTGCAGGGTGAAATAAAGGTGCAAATAAAAAACCAAATCCTGTCTCAAAAAGACATCTTTCAACCTTTTCTGGAGATAAGTCAATTTTTAAACCAAGTGCCTCAAGCACATCTGCGCTTCCTGACTGACTTGATACGGAACGATTACCATGTTTTGCTACAGGAATTCCCGCGCCAGCTATTACAAAGGCAGTCGTCGTTGAGATATTAAACGTGTGTAACATATCACCACCTGTACCACATGTATCTATAACACCTTCAGGCGCTTTTATAGTAGTCGCCTTTTGTCTCATAATCTTTGCAGCACCCGTTATCTCATCTACTGTCTCGCCCTTCATCCTCAGAGCAGTAAGAAATCCTCCAATCTGTGCGTCTGTGGCTCGGCCTTCCATTATCTCCTTAATACACTCAGACATCTCCTGTTCTGAAAGGCTGATATTATTTACAAGCATGTTAATTGCTTCTTTAATCATGTAGAAATTATCCTGTTTCGGTCACCATTTATCTATTTATTTTAATTTTAAAAAATTATATAACAAATCCTTCCCAACCTTCGTCAAAATCGATTCAGGATGAAATTGAACCCCTTCTATAATATAATCTTTATGTCTTACCCCCATTATTTCGTCCATATCTGTCCAAGCAGTTATTTCAAGGCATGATGGGAGGGTTTCCTTCTTAATAATAAGAGAGTGATATCTGGTTGCTTCGAATGGGTTAGGTAGCCCCTTAAATATTGTCTTTCCATCGTGATATATCATTGAGGTCTTACCGTGCATAAGTCTTGGTGCCCTTATTATGTCTCCTCCAAAAGCCGCCCCTATGGCTTGATGACCAAGGCAGACGCCAAGAATTGGGATTTTCCCTGCAAAATGTTTTATTACCCCTATTGAAATACCCGCCTCTTTTGGTGTACATGGCCCTGGCGAGATTACTATTCTTTCGGGATTAAGTTTTTCTATCTCGGAGATCGTAATTTTGTTATTTCGAAATACTTTTATCTCCTCTCCAAGTTCACCAATATACTGCACGAGATTATATGTAAATGAATCATAATTATCGATCATCAATAACATTTGAATACCCTTAATTTATTTCTCTCTTTGCCATGTCGACTGCCTTCATCATACCCATTGCTTTATTGACTGTCTCTTCGTATTCTTTATCGGGTACAGAATCTGCAACTATGCCTGCTCCTGCCTGTACATAAACCTTTTCCCCCTTTATAATAAGGGTTCTTATAGTAATACATGTATCCATATTACCTGAATAACTAATATAACCCACAGCGCCTGCATAGGGCCCCCTTCTTATAGGTTCGAGTTCTTCGATTATTTCCATAGCCCTTACCTTTGGGGCACCTGTTACTGTGCCCGCAGGAAAACATGCCTCTAAGACATTAAAGGCATCAAGCCCTTCTTTAAGAATTCCTTCTACATTAGATACAAGATGCATAACATGACTGTATCTTTCTATCTCCATTAATTCTGTAACTTTGACCGAACCTATTTCTGCAACCCTTCCAACATCATTTCTGCCCAGGTCAACAAGCATGATATGTTCTGCAATTTCCTTTGGATCGTTCTTGAGTTCTATCTCAAGGGCTTTATCTTCTTCTTCTGTCTCACCTCTTTTGCGTGTGCCTGCTATAGGTCTAAGTGTTATTTTTTTACCTTCGAGCCTTACTAATATTTCAGGGGAAGAACCCACAAGCTGAGCTTCGCCACAATCAATATAATACATATAAGGTGAAGGATTAATAACTCGTAATGCTCGGTATATATTAAATGGGTCAACTTCAGACTTATTTTCGAATCTCTGAGAAAGTACAACTTGAACGATATCTCCTGAAAAAATATATTCTTTTGCTCTAATGACCGCCTCTTCAAAGGCTTCTTTTGATGGATAAGATGATATATATTTGGAGTAATCAGAATAATTATAGAGGAATGAAGAGATATTTGCTTTTTTACTTCGCGAGCGCTTCGTTATCTTCCCTTTTTGGAGTTTTTCTACAATATTAGAAATCTTTGCCTCTGCCTCTTTATAAGCTTCTTCAGGAGATCGGTTGTTGATATGTGCATTAGAGACAACCTTGATTTTACCCTTAAAATTGTCAAATATAACAACGGTATCAGTAATCATTAAAAATACGTCTGGTAAGTCAAGCCCTGCTTTCTTTTCATCAGGAATATCTTCAAAAAACCTGACCATATCATATCCTATATACCCTACAAGTCCACCAAAAAATCTTGGCAGACCGCTAACATCAACGGGTTTATAGGCTTCTATCTCCTTCTTTATAATTTCGAAGGGATTTTTGTTTTCAATTGTCTGCACACCTATATCTTTATCTTTTATTTCTATCTTTTTACCCCAGACTCTTATAATTCGTGATGGTCTTGAGCCAAGAAATGAATACCTTGCCCATTTCTCTCCGCCGATCATGCTTTCAAGAAGAAAAGAGGGTGAACCACCAAGCTTAAGAGTAGCAGATACCGGTGTCTCTGTATCAGCAAGTATTTCGCTATATACAGGAATAAGGTTTCCCATCGAAGAAAGGGATTTGAACGTCTTTAAATCAGGGTATAACATATTGACAAAGTATACCTTTTCCTATTACTATTTTTTAATTAATCTGTTTTTTAATTAATCTGTTCATTATAGCTTATTATCTTATTTTAAGTTAAGGGTATGCGGGAATAGCTCAGCTGGTAGAGCACAACCTTGCCAAGGTTGGGGTCGCGGGTTCGATCCCCGTTTCCCGCTCCATATTTAGCTATCACATAAAGTTTGTAGGTAATAGGGATAATTACCTTATTAATTGTTTTGGTGATGTAGCTCTTTGCTTCCAGCTTATTGCTAACATGGCGGCGTACCCAAGTGGCTAAGGGAGAGGTCTGCAAAACCTTTATTCAGCGGTTCAAATCCGCTCGCCGCCTCCAATAAGAAGTGATTCAAGTAATGTCTGATCAAGTTGTTTCTTTTCAAAATATTGTCTCTCAAGGTTTTCGATGTAAAATCTGTCGAGTCCACTATTTTTGATAAAATCCTCTCTCAAATTAATATCATTATTTTGGATTATAAGAGGTAAAAGATGATTTAAGTAGAAAGATTCTTTTTCCAAATCTATAAATACCTTCTCAAATAATTTTTTGGGTATTTCCGAAGCGATCCCTTTTTCAAGAAGCTCTTGCGAAATATCTTCTCTTATTTTTTCCTTTGTCTTTTTAGAATCAATACTGGGGAAAAAATTCCTCATCCTTTCTTTTAATGCAGAGTATATTTGATAGTAAAGCCTTTCCTCATCATTAATTCTTTTTAATTCACCTACGATCTCTTTTATCGATGCATCACCTGCAGAAATTTTTTTGATTCCCTTAGAAATCGCTATTATCTTTTTTCTGCCATACGATGTAATATATTTGTTATTAAAAAGTTCTTTTATGAATATCTCATCGAACAGTCTATTATTTAACTTATCAAATTCCTTTTTATTTCCTATAAGGCTCCTAAGAGAATCTTCTGATAGCATAACATTTTCCATAAAGGCTATCTGGCTTAATAAGTTATAGACATTGTCATACCTGTCAAAAAAAGTAACTATCGAGGTAAGTTCTTCTAAAAGACTATAATCATTGTTTTCACGTGCAATCTCATCACATGTTTTTACTGTATCTAACAAAATTTGTTCAAATCCTTTATCCCCCTGTAGAAACGCTATCTGTTTCGCCTTAATTAATCTTATAATGTCTTCATCTATTATATGTTTTTTTAGAGATGTATCCTTAAAAAACAAATTCTGAAGTATTGATCGAGTTTCCCTAAGATATTCAGGCTCTTCTATTTCCTGAATCTTTACCCCCTTGAGTAACAAGTCATCAAGTGTATCGAAAAGAACGCTTGGTATATTATTTCTTATACCGAGTGTTCGTAATCTTTTAAGTCTTGCAAACTCAGTATTATTGAAAGTATTATTTAAATTCGCAATAAGTAAAATATCTCTATATTCATCTACAAGACGTTTATTATCAGGATGTCTATACATTATGTCTATTTTCATCCTTTCCTGTTGATAGCGATCTATATCGTATTTTGAGGAAAATTCCTCTAAATATAATTCTTCACTCGTTGTGATTGATCTCCCCTTGAAATAGAAATCTTTGAATATTTTATAAAATTCTTGATTAGCTTTATGAATGAGTTTGAATATGAAGATTGTAGAATCCTGTTCTTTTAGTTCTGAGACAAAACCCTCAAGCAATTCTGTATCAGCATCTTCTGTTAAAAATATTGTCCTCTTTAAAAACTTTCCAACGGCACTTAGGATTTCTTTTTGTCTATCTTTATAATCCCCCTTAAAATTTGATGAAACCAAGAAATAATAGTTCTTTACAGCATGTCCATGCAGAAAAAGTCTGTAGAAAGATTCCTTGCCCTCCGTGTCATTAGTAAAGATGATCTGTTCGTTTTCATCCAGAAATGCTCCAAACATAATAAGCCTATTTAAGACGTTCTTTTTAAACAAATCCTTCAAAGGTTTTTCTACACCAAACATATATTCGCAGAAACTACCACCCGTTCCTTTATAATGTATGCCTTCTTCCGTCATTGTGAATTCATTACCTTTTGAAAAGAAGCGTATACTCGTAGGGCTTTCTTCATAAAAATAGGTGTTGTAAGTGCCAGCTCCACCAACAAAGGTAAAATATTCTATAGGTCCAATATTTCCGTGAAGCCTTAAATCATGAATCATAAAAACAATATAGCATAGCAAAGGCAAAATATCTATTTGTTAGAAGTTATCGGAAGCATAACCAATTTCGTGATATATAAGTCTGGAGAAATGCCCTTTCGCTTAATAAACAAAATCTCTGACCAATCTAAGG
>CAYOJI010000053.1:12463-14179 GCA_964404225.1 uncultured Nitrospiraceae bacterium | reverse complement strand
ACATTATAAGGTGAGCCCCTTTTTTATTCATCACGGAATTGGTGATGCTTCCTTATTCATCTTCCTGTAATCTTTTCTTTCTTATAATGAATTCGTAAGCTTAAATCAATCATAGGGTTAGAAAAGAGGTGAATAAATATGAAAAGAATGATAACTGTCATCAGTGGTCTTGTTCTGGCAGCACTTATAACCATCAATGGAATGGCCATGGGTGCTCAAAAGGCGAATCCTATAGGTAGCATCAAAGTTCAGAATAAAAAGGTAGGGTTTGCAAAAATGGCAAAAATTTCGTTTGATTCTGCTGTGAATGCCGCGTTACAAGCAGTTCCTGGACAGGTCTTAGGAGCAGAATTAGAGAATGAAAATGGCTATCTTGTTTATGGAGTTGAGATCTTAAAGTCTGACCACCAGATAGCGGATGTAAAGGTTGATGCAGGAAATGGGAAGATACTGAAGATAGACACAGAACAGAACGAAAATGATGACCATAATCATGAAGAATACTCTGACAACGACCACGAAGAAGGTGGCGAAAGGTAAAACAATCACGGGCGGAAAAAAACTTCCGCCCCATATACAAAAGGATTAAAATAAATTATGCGCGTATTGATTGTGGAAGATGAGAAATCACTTGCCGATATTTTAAAGAAAGGACTCGAAGAAGAAGGTTATGCCGTAGATATTGCATATAATGGCGAGGATGGACTTTTCATGGCGGAAAATGAGCCATCTGACATCATAATCCTGGATATAATGCTGCCGGTTATTGATGGAATGACCATCCTCAAAAGGATTCGCAAGGCTGGAATTAAGACACCTATTCTTATGCTCACGGCAAAGGATACTGTAATGGATAAGGTCTCAGGATTAGATGGTGGAGCGGATGACTACCTGACAAAGCCCTTCTCTTTTGAAGAACTTCTAGCGCGCATAAGGGCGTTGCTGAGAAGGGGTTCAACGGACAAGACTTCCGTTATCGAGATTGGAGACCTTATTATTGACACAGCCTGCCATGAAGTAACAAGAGGCGGAAGATTGATCTCCCTTTCAGCAAAGGAATATACTCTCCTTGAGTATATGGCGATAAACAGGAATAAGGTGCTGAGGAGGACAACACTTACAGAGCATATTTACAACGAGGATTTCGATCTTGATAGCAATGTTATAGATGTCTTTATTAATCGTATAAGCAGCAAAATAGACAAAGGATTCGATCAAAAACTTATACATACCGTACGCGGTGCTGGCTATATATTGAAGGAATAAAATGTTTACTTCCATAAAGGCAAAAATCATCATATTCTACTTAATGGTTTTGTTCGTGAGCTTGTCCGCATTGGGGATATTTCTCTATTTCAGCCTCCATAATATCGTCTATAACTCTATTGACTCCGGACTTCTGTCAAGGGCAAAAGCAATAGCAACGTTGATAAATGAAAAAGACAGTGAAATGGAGTTTAAATTCTCCGATGATATCATGTGGGAGTACAATTTGCCAAAATCAAAGAGCTTTTTTCAGATACGCCGCCTTGACGGTACAACTATTGAAAAATCGGCATCCCTTAGAAATTTAGAACTAGAACTTCCACTTCAAACAGGAAAAAATCAGACAAGTTTCAAGACCATCTTTTTAAAAGGTAAACCCACAAGACTCGTTAATTTTTATGTCCCTGAGGACAACAAGTATGGGAATAAAGAAAAAACCTCTGCACTTAA
>CAYOJI010000053.1:0-12453 GCA_964404225.1 uncultured Nitrospiraceae bacterium | reverse complement strand
AAAAATAAAGGACACGGACTCGTTATCCAGTGTGCTGAAGATGTAGAGGAAAAGATAGAACTCATACAGAGCTATAGCATTGTCCTTTCTATTTCCATTGTTTTTATAATGCTCATCTCTGCATCAGGCAGTTTCTTAATCGCAAAAAAGGCACTTGCTCCCATAAAGGAGATATCTGAGACCATTGACAGGATTTCAGAATCTAGTCTTTCAGAAAGGGTAATCACGGAAAACATTCCTGAAGAACTGAGGGGACTGGCTGCCTCCTTTAACCGCACTTTTGGAAATCTTGAAAAGGCATTCACCCGTCAGAAACAGTTTACTGCCGATGCATCCCATGAACTCAGGACGCCGTTATCTGTCATCCTGACCCAGGGTGAGGTTGCATTGAGAAAGGAAAGGACTGTCGAAGAATACAGGAATGCACTCGCAGCCATTACAGAAGCTGCTAAAATGATGTCACAAATAGTCCGGAGGCTCCTTACGCTGGCCCGTTTAAGCACTGATAACTTTGAGCTTAAGATGGAAGTAGACCTGCACAAAATCATCCATGAGTCGGTAAAAATACTAACTCCCCTTGCAGAACAAAAAAGGAATCAGCATCAATATATCACCCGATGAACAATATTTAATCCACGGAGACAGGGCATCATTGTTAGAGCTGTTTGTAAATCTTATTGACAATGCCATAAAATACAATATACCAAATGGCAAAGTAGATCTCTTTGTTAAAAAAGAAAAAAATTTTGTTATAACTGAAATAAAAGATACAGGTATTGGTATCCCAGAAGAGGATTTAGATAAGGTCTTTGATCGTTTTTATCGAGTTGAAAAATCCCGTTCAAAGGAGAGCGGTGGTGTTGGATTGGGACTTAGCATCTGTCAGGAAATAGTAAAACTGCATGGAGGTAGGATAGAGATAAAAAGCAAGGTGGGGATGGGCACCACCGTATCTGTTTATTTGAAAGAAATTTTGAAAGAAATATAGAATGGCTTTAAGGGAAGAATTAGAAAAACAAGGCACTTGGCTTTTTAAGTGGAGAAGTTATTTGCCTTTATTCATCCTCCCGCTCTTTCTTATTGCTTTAAGACATTCTGAATATCTGGAAAGAGTTTTTGGAGATTTAATGGATGATATATACGAAAGTTTATGCTTAGCAATATCCTTTTTAGGGCTTGCCATCCGTTGTCTTACCATCGGTTATGGACCAAAGGGGACATCAGGTAGAAATACAAAAAAACAAAAAGCTAAAATACTCAATACAACAGGTATGTATTCAATAGTCCGCCACCCTCTTTATCTTGGCAATTTTCTTATCTTTTTAGGGATAACACTATTTGTTCAGGTATGGTGGTTCAGCCTTTTAGCTATTTTGGCGTTCTGGTTATATTATGATCTGGTTATATTATGAAAGGATAATGTTTGCAGAAGAAGAATTTTTACGAGAACAATTTGGAGACTTATATCTGGAATGGGCTGAAAAACTCCATTATTCCTGCCACGATTAAAGAATTGGCAAAGACCTGAACTGCCATTTTCATTTAAAACCGTTCTCAAGAGAGAATATACAGGTTTTTTTGTAATAATCGCATCCTTTACTTTTCTCGAGATTATCGGAGACATATTTGCAGAAGGAAAATGGGAATTAGATTTGGACTGGATAATATTTTTTATTGTGGGATTAGTAATATATCTAACATTAAGAACATTGAAAAAAAGGACAAGGATACTTGATGTTGAGGGAAGATGAAATCCCAAATATGTATTATCTTCAACATCCTTGCTGCCCTTACCATTCAGAAAAAGTAGGAAACCCGTATTTTGGGGCATTTGGTGAGGTCAATTTAAGAGGATCTTGTCTTAATCTTAACTATGGAATTTTAAAGGCCCGAACCTAAGTTTTCGAGGTAATATATTAAAATCTGTTTTTGACTGAGTCTCCTGAAAATGCTTTTTATTTTATCAACTCAAATAATATTTTTCGTATTAATTCATATCTCAGATGCGGCTTTTAATGCATTTTGATAGAACCTTAAAGCATATTCTTTTACCATTCTTCTGGCACTGAACAGCGGCGCTGTGCTTTTAATGGCTTCTTTCATGACCTTAACCCATCCCTGAGGTATACCGTCATCATCAACCCTGTAAAATAGTGGAATAATCTCCTTCTCCAGGAGTTCATAAATGGCTTCCGCGTCTTTACTGTCATCACCGCTTCCTTCAAATGCCCAGCCATTCTTCCCATTAAAACCCTCTATCCACCAGCCGTCAAGGATGCTCAGATGTGGAACACCATTTAAAGATGCCTTCATTCCACTCGTTCCACATGCCTCTAAAGGTGGTAAAGGGTTATTCAACCAAACATCGACACCATGAACCATATATTGTGCAAGTTGTTCATTGTAATTTTCTATAAATGCAATTCTGCCTCCCAATGAAGGATCATGTGCGTACTTAAATATACGTTGTATCATTCTTTTGCCCTCCTCATCTACAGGATGAGCTTTACCTGCAAATATTATCTGCACAGGTCGCCAACGATTATTTAATATCTTTTTTAGTCGATCAATATCATGAAATATAAGATCTGCCCTTTTATAATTAGTAAACCTCCTTGCAAAACCTATAGTAAGGGTAAGTGGATCAAGCAATGTTCCTCCCGCAATGATATTGATCGGATTTGCATGACTCTCTATCCAGCGCCTTCGAGCCTGCTCTCTAATAAAATTGATCAGCTTTATCTTCAACCAATAATGAATCTGCCACAATTCTTCATCAGGTATTTTATCAACTGAATCATAAATAACAGGATTATCATGTTGTTCAAGCCAATCGGCACCAAGATATTTATTGAACAAAAGTTGCATTTTTGGTTCAATCCATGTGGGTATATGAATGCCGTTTGTAATGTAATCAATAGGCACTTCTTCTTTCTTTTTGTCCGGCCAAAGTACAGACCACATTGCTCGAGTAACCTCATTGTGTTTTTTACTTACGCTATTATGAAATTTAGACATCCTGAGTGAAAATGTTGTCATATTGAATCCCGCAGACGGTTCTTTTGGATTTACACCCAGTTGAAGAAACGTTTCGCGATTGAGGCCGAGGAGCTTACAATAATTACCAAAATACTTATTCATTAGATGGAAAGGAAAGACGTCGTGTCCAGAAGGTACAGGTGTATGAGTAGTAAATATTGATGTGTTACGTACATATTCTGCTGCTTCTTCAAAACTCATGCCTCCTTCCACCCTTTCTCTTATCTTTTCAAAAAGTGCGAACGCTGGATGTCCTTCATTGAGATGGAGTATTGAATAACTGATACCAAGGGTATTTAAAACCGCAATACCTCCCACGCCAAGAACCATCTCCTGACGCAGACGTTGTTCAATGTCCCCTATATAAAGATGATAGGCAATTGACCTATTCCATGGATCATTTGCCTCTATATCTGTATCCATTAAATAAAGAGGTACTCGTCCCACCATTACCTTCCATAAAGCTATATAGATATGTGGCTCGATAAATGGCACCCGTATCACTATCTGCTCTCCTTTTTCATTTAAAACCCTTTCGATAGGTGCTGCATCTCTGTCAAGCATTTCGTCAATATCTTCTTGCCATCCATCAACTCGTATTTTTTGACGGACATAACCCTCTGGATACATAAAACCCACCGCTACCAGAGGCACCCCCAAATCACTACATTCTTTAAGGTAATCACCTGCTAAAAATCCTAAGCCACCCGCATAAAATGGCAATGAGTGATGTAGACCATATTCTGCCGAAAAATAAGCTATGGGTAAGCATTCACTTGAATCAATATTTTCAGAAAACCACCTATTTTTTAATGCCATCTCCTTCCGAAATTTAGCAACAACCATATCATAGTAATTTAAATAGTCATGATCATTTGCCGCAGACTTTAAAGTTTCTTCTGGAAGTTCTCTCAGCATCTTTACTGGATTGTGGCCACTTTCCTTCCATGCCCTTCGATCCAACATCTTAAAGAGCATCCTCGCTTCAGGATGCCAGCTCCACCAGAGATTATATGCAAGTTCCTCGAGGTTACTTATCCGCTCTGGAAGAGAAATTTTCTTTATACTATCCACGTATCTTTCAGACCCCCTTCTTTGGAAAACTACAAAAACATACCTTAAAGCTAAAAGTTATGGGTATCTTATTTGGATTCTTCACTTTCTTATAAAATTCTTCGTAGTGCATCTGTTACGAATCTACTCCGTTTACAATCAAAATAAGTAAATCAAAGTATAACAAATTTTAACGACGTAAAGGAAAAGGCGTAGGTATTAAAGCAGGCTTAAATGAAGAAGGCTGTGAAAATGTCCCAGGATATACAGCTGGATCATGCTCCTTACCATGACAGTTAAGATAGCATTGACCTGAAGGGGAACTCAGATCTTTAGTCGAGAAGCAAAAACAGCTAAGATTTGAATATAATAACAATTTGGTTGCAACAATTTTTTAATACTAAAGTATGAATTCATAATTTTCCTTGATTAACAAAATAATTTTTAGCTATCATTTTCATAATAAATGGAAAGTCTTAAAAATAATTTCAACCGCATTATTAATTACCTCCGCATATCAGTAACAGATAGATGCAATCTGCGTTGTGTTTACTGTATGCCACCTCGTGGAATTAAGTTATTTGAGCACAAAGAAATCCTTAGTTTTGAAGAGATTATAAGGGTTATAAGGATAGCAGTGCTTCTTGGTGTGTCGAAGGTACGAATTACCGGTGGTGAGCCACTTGTTAGAAGGAATATTGTTTACCTTGTCAAATTAATAAAAGACATTAATGGCATAAGAGACCTAAGCTTGACAACAAATGGAATATTACTTGAACGTTTCGCAGATGAACTTGCGGATGCTGGGTTAGACAGGGTAAATATCAGTCTTGATTCTATACAACCCGAGAGATATAAAAAAATTACGAGAGGAGGAGACATTAACGCTGTTTTAAAGGGCATCAAAGCAGCAGAAAAAGCAGGGCTAATACCAATAAAAATAAATATGGTTCCTATTCGTGGATTAAATGAAACAGAAATAGTTGAATTTGCAAAGATGACGATAGATTATCCATACCAGATTAGATTTATAGAGTTTATGCCTTTTGGTATACAATGGATGTGGAAGCCTGAAAAATTTATCTCTTCAGAGGAGATAAAATATATCGTTGAAAAAGTAGGAGATCTCATCCCGGTAATGCAGAAAAAATCTGGTCCTGCAAGGTATTTTAAATTTAATGGTGCTGTGGGAATAATTGGCTTTATAAGCCCTTTAAGTAACCATTTTTGCAATGAATGTAACCGTCTCCGTCTAACTGCAGATGGAAAATTAAGGCCATGTCTTTTTTCAGAAACAGAGATAGATTTAAAACCCGCACTTAGAGGTAATGCCTCTGATGATGAAATAGAGCGTCTTATCAAACTTTCCATTGATGTAAAACCGAAGGGTCATGATGTAACAATACAAAACGCTGAATTCAGGACACTCATGGATACTATTGAAAAGTATAGGAGACCAATGTCAAAAATAGGTGGTTGACCTCGAAAAACGCATTTTTCGCTTTAACCTAACCCATATTGTTCACAAAAATTTTGGTAGATGCAGTATTTAAACGGTTTTTAAATTCTTTGAAGAAAGGATTTTCCCCTGAGGCTCGATTATATCGAGCCGAGAATGAACGAAAATACTGCATCTGCCAATTACTCATGAATTTATGAATAACATTACTGTCCAAAATATTTTAAAAAATAGATATGGCTCAATTTCATAAGCAAAATAAACTACCTTTTTCTATGTTAATAACTTTATCTGACTATAATGTCTATTCATAATTCATTAACTGAGGCTTCCGCTTCGACTCCAGCCTCATCGAGGTTACCCGTGATTTTGCTTCTGAAATCGAGCCATATCTCTTACTTTATGAAAGTTTGAAATATTTATTTTGGACAGATATGTATGAATAAAGTGGGCTAAATAACTCCTTTTTGATTGGGATAGAGACCTTCTTTACACCCCTCTCCTGTTAAAACCGAAAATATATTTGTGAAGTTGAAAATTGAGCCTTGCTTCAAGTCTGTCTTCAAGCATCCACTTCGCAAGTATTTCAGGAGAAATAACTCCGTATGCAGGGGAAAACAGTATATGGCACTTATCAAATAAAGAATATTTGTAGATTAAATCCTTAGACCATTCATAGTCTCTTCTATTGGTAATCACAAACTTTACCTCGTCGGTTTTTTTTATATAATCAAAATTCGAAAAGTCCATGGCTTTATCCATACCGCTTCCTGGTGTTTTAATATCGAGGATTACAATAGCTCTTTTATCAATTCCTTTTATGCTCTGCGAACCATTTGTCTCTATTAATACCTTATAACTTCTGTCAAGTAAATTTTGCACAAATGGAAGGACATCTATCTGAAGAAGTGGCTCACCACCTGTAATTTCAATAAGCTTTATGCCATAACTACTGATTTTATTTAAAATCTCCTCTTCGGACATCTCTTTACCTTCGGTATATGCATATGTAGTATCACAATAAGAACATCTGAGATTACAACCCGTAAGTCTCACGAATATACAGGGCATGCCTACATAACTTGATTCCCCTTGGATACTTTTAAATATCTCGCAAATCTTCATTTATAAATATCCATAACTATGAAAAAATTTACATATAGCTATGTTTCTATTATATAATGATAAAAAGGATTTCAAAATGACATCAAATTCAAGAATAGCCCAACTATCGAATTATGAAGTCTTAAAAGAAGTTGTAAATGATTATCCGGGTCTTCTTAGCGCAACCGAACCACTAATCTCTGAATTAGAAAATTATCCACAAAACTGGGAGTTTATTTTAAGGGAAATTCGTAATTATGCTTTAAAAAATTTCTTTTTATACGATCATCATGAAAAAGGAATAGACGTAATAAAGACTATAATAAACATACTTTTTGAGGCTATAAATCAAAAAGAGCAATCCATACAACAACCCGCTATTGACAGCCTCATATTTTATTTAGAAAAAATTTTGATCGACGGCACTCATGATCTCAGCAAATATGCACCCATATTTAATGAATGTTTTATGAAACTTAACAAGCTTCCTGATGATAGATTTCTTTTAATCGTTATAAATCCGCGCCAGCTAACTAAATTAGCCAAGCTACTTCACGATAAATTGTCATCAAATTTAAATACCAAGGACTTGAATAGACTTCTCATGAGATTTCTCCTCAAAACATACGATTATTTTTTGACAGAACAAGACCCCATAAACTGGATTAAAGACCTTAATAATCTTTTAAGCACGGAGGAACATAAAACATTAGAGAACTTATTTTATCCAGTCTCACATAAAAATCTTGAAGAATTGATCTCTCATATAAATGGGTTTCAAAAACATCCCGATCAAACTTTTATTTTGAGAGAACTTCTAAACATGCCCGGGTATATTCAAATAGTTAGATATTACGAAGATAATATCAATAACTTAATTAAAACAGATGACCAGAATAAGCTCTTGAAAATAAAAATTAAATACCTTCACAAAATCCTTGATACTAAGACCCTTTCAGTTATCCATGAAAATAGCTTAAGAGAAATTAGTCGTTCTATCTCAAACATTATTAAAATTGAGAGCTTAGAAGAGATTAAGGAAATCCTTTCAAATACATTTAGAATTTTTGAAAAAACCTTTAATGTATTTCCTGAAACCACGCTATCTTGTTTGCAAAATATTGGCAATAGCATCTATGCAACAAATAATAATAAACTCGTCGAATGGTTTCTTCAAAAATTGATCTCTCTTGGCTTTCAATATCCTCAAATAAAGGGCACCACAGAGGAATGGCAGGTAAAATCCAACCGTGCCCATTTGAAAAATATCCGCACATGGCTCGAACTAATAGAAAACAACCCCAAATGGTCTAAGACCTTAATGTCTGCTTTGATCATCAATCTAAGATTGTGCGGTGTCCATATAAATGACACGGATATCTTTCAGAAGGATTTAACCAAGCTTTTGGACAGCGATATTGCCCCTGTATATCATCTTGTTAAATTGACTGCAAAGTTATTTCCTGTTTATTTCAATGAGATCGGGGCAGAAGGCAAATTAAGGGAGGTATCTACTGAAATAGACGAAATAACTGGAAGGGCTGATATCCTTGTTCATTTCTTAAGAAAACAAAGCCATGTTGAAAGCAGTGCAAGGGTCGTTGATTTTATCGAGAGCATAATTAATTTCTGGCTGACGAAAGACAAGACAGTACTAAAAGAATTTCTACCTGAGGATACCTATAACCGAGTTAATAATTCAGGTCGTTATGTGGATGAATTATACGTCATCTTTAACTCGATATTCAAAAAAATGAATATAAGAGAAATAAACGGTCTCCTTAATTTATCAGATAACGAGATAAAGACATTAATCGAAGGGATTCCAAATATTTCAGAAATAGAAAAAAGAAGAGCACATTTAGCGATTAACTTTTATCAATTATTATATAACAAATATAAACTTGCTCCACTCAATATAATCGAAAGTCTAAAATATTATCAAACGCTGGGACTCCCAAATAATGAATATTTGATATCTATTCTCGAGGATGGCAATGTTTATCAGAAACTCGAAGCTATCCTCGACTATTTAGACAAACTAAAAAAGATTATTGAATCACCTGAACATTTTGAACCAATAGAAAATATATTTCGTAAAAGACATATTGCTGTAGGAATACCCTCAGTATATGGAGTATATCACGAAAGAAAATTTGATTCTCTCGCATTAACATTCAGATTAGAAAATCTTGCTAACATACTCTTTGAAGAACTTATAACTTCCTTTAATTTAAGATTCATTACCCGCGCTACACTTTCTGAAATAGAGAAATATGCAAAATTATTTTACAAGGCCTTACAACTTGACGGTATCTCATCAAGCAGATTCGAAAATACATTGGATCTTTTAACAGGCTCCTTGGAGGTCAGAAGATTCACATTTTCGCAGTATATTGACATATTCAGAGGCTTTTCAGAAGCTGTACAGGATATTCTTAATACATATTATAGTGGGGTATTTAAAAACAATCTTAAGTCAATAATCTTGCAAGCAGGGATTACAAATATACTTCCGAAATACCTTGAAAAAAATACTACAACAAGTGAATTTGAGTTGATAAATAAAATATCAGAACAATTTTTAAGAGAAACAGTCGCAAGCGCTTTTGGACTTCAACAATTGGATAATTTTATAAGTAGGATTTTAAAAACCCTATTCGAACAAGGTGAAGGATTAGACATAAGAACGCTTGACCTCTTAATGAGTTATGATCCTAAGAAAGCACTCTCGAGTATTTTCTATCCTAACATGGCTACAAATGATAGGATCCATTTAGGGATAAAAGGATATAATCTTATAAAACTTTCATCGCTTGGGATACAGGTTCCACCCGGATTTATTATAACCACAGAGGTATTTCGTTGTGCTAAAGCTATTAATAGATTCAAATATGTAAAAGAGCATCTTGAAGAATGCATAGATGAACATATCTTTGAACTCGAAAAATTAACTGGTAAAAAGTTTGGTGATCCTGAAAATCCTCTAACAGTATCTGTAAGGAGTGGTGGAGCAATCTCGATGCCTGGTATGATGATATCTTTTCTAAATGTCGGGATCAATGAATCTATTGTTGAAGGTTTAATAAAGCAAACGAATAAACCCTGGTTTGTTTGGGATTGCTATCGAAGATTTTTACAGGGATGGGGTATGTCTTATGGAATGGAAAGGGATAATTTTGACGCGATTATAAATTCCTATAAGATGAAATATAAAGTTCCAAGAAAAATAATGTTTACCCCTGAACAAATGAAAGAAGTAGCATTTGCATACAGAGACATGATTAGGTCTCATGGTATAGAAATAGTCGAGGATCCAAAAAAACAACTTCTTATATCAATCGATCAGGTCATGGAATCGTGGTTTTCTAAAAAGGCAAATGTTTATCGAAAGATAATGGGTATCTCAGAAAACTGGGGGACAGCCGTCATTGTCCAAGCAATGGTTTATGGTAACTTGGATACTAATTCAGGTACAGGCGTGCTTTTTACTCGTAATCCCCAAGAAACAAGTGATGAAGTAATGTTATGGGGTGATTTTGCAATAGGTGCACAGGGAGAGGATATTGTGTCTGGATTGGTAAGGACCCTTCCTATATCAAATGAACAGAAGCCCTTTGAAGACAGAATTTCTGAAATTTCCTTTGAGGATGCCTTCCCTGAATTGTATGATGAATTACTTAAGATAGCGAAAAAACTTATATATACAGAAAAATGGGGGGCACAAGAGATTGAATTTACCTTTGAGGGTAAAGAAAGAGACAAACTCTATATACTACAGGCTCGTGATATGGCTATTACAAAAAAAGAAAGTTTCACTACATTTGTTCCTTCTAAAAAACTTTCATCTAATTATTTATCCCGAGGCATTGGTGTGGGTGGCGGCGTAATTAGTGGCAGGGTGGTTTTTGATCTCGATGATATTCATAATTATAGAAGAAAGGAGCCATCAACACCTCTAATACTTGTCAGATCTGACACGGTTCCTGATGATATAACTCACATTTCAGCAGCAGATGGACTCCTCACTGCTCGTGGTGGATCAACATCTCACGCTGCTATTATAGCCAGCCGTCTCGGCAAAACTTGTGTTGTCGGCTGTAATAATTTATTAGTATGGGAAAATGAAAAAAAATGTAAACTCAACAAGCGTCTTATAAAAGTGGGCGATTTTATTAGTATTGATGGACTAAATGGTTCTGTATACGCGGGTAAACATAAAATAGAGGTTGTCAAAGCTTAATATACTTTATTCGTAAGTCCTTGAATATTTCGATAGATAATTACAACTTATAAGTTCTTGGTATATAATATTAAAAATTTATTTGTAAAAGGGGATAAAATATTATGGAAAAGAAAAAGGTGAAACTCATTTCCAAAAGTAAACCTATCCTCGGCATTAACGGTTTGGGGAGAATCGGAAAATTAACATTGTGGAATCACATCGGCAGAAAATATTTTTCAGAAATCGTTGTAAATATTGGCAGACAAGCAGGAACCAAACTCGAAGATATAGCACTTTACATAGAAAAAGACTCAACTTATGGTCTCTTACAAAGATATCTTTATGGATATAAAAAACAGCGAATAATAGAAGATATAAATGAAGAAAAAGGTACGATGACAATAGATGGCATCCCTGTTACAATCTTAAGAGAAACACGTAATCCTTCTAACATTCCGTGGAGGGAATACGGAGTAAAGGTTGTTGTTGAAGCAACTGGAAAATTTACTAACCCCCTTACACCTCCAGATTCAAAAGAAGGTTCTGTTCGTGGACATCTTGAAGCAGGAGCAGAAAAAGTAATAGTTTCAGCACCTTTTAAAATTAAAGAGAAAGATACATCCTTGCCAGACGATATCGTAACTGTGGTTATGGGGATAAACGAACAGGATTATAATCATACTAAACACCGAATTATTTCAGGGGCATCGTGTACCACAACCTGTCTTGCACATATGGTTAAACCTCTTATCGATTATTTTGGTCCAGAAAAGATAATCAGTGCCTCGATGGATACGATTCATGCTGCAACAGGTACCCAAGCAGTTCTGGATAGGTTACCAAAGGCAGGGGCAACAGACCTTAGAAAAACCCGAAGTGTGATGAACAATATAATCCTTACCACTACGGGTGCAGCTAAAACATTAGGCCTTGTTATACCCGAGATGAATAAAATAGGATTTATGGCAGAATCTGTCCGCGTTCCGCTTACCACAGGTTCACTCATTATTCTCGTTATTACACTTTATGACGAACCCGACAAAGAACCTGTTAATAGAACTATAATAAACAACATATATCGTGAGGCTGCAAAACGAGAAAAAAGAGGTTACATAATGTATACTGACGAACAAAATGTCTCTTCAGATATAATTGGACTGCATGGCCCTGCTACAATAATTGAGGGACATGAAACACACACAAGGACAGCCAACATTTCTTTAAACATAAAAAAATTATACAAAATACCGACTGAAGTAGCAGCATGTGTTCCTGAAAATATCGAGATACCTGTTACCAACGCAGCGATATATGGATGGTATGATAATGAACTTGGTAGTTATACAAACATGCTAGGGGATTTAACTGTAAAGATAGCTTCCTTGGTCTATCAGTAAGTCAAAATAATTATTTTAAGCTAAAGCAAAAAATTCTTTTTAACCCATATTATTCACAAAAATTTTGGCAGATGCAGTATTTGAGCGGTTTTAAATTCTTTCGAAGAAAGAATTTTCCTCTGAGGCTCGATTATATCGAGCCGAGAATGAGCGAAAATACTGCATCTGCCAATTAC
>CAYOJI010000052.1:0-14869 GCA_964404225.1 uncultured Nitrospiraceae bacterium | reverse complement strand
ATTGATTTTTCAAATTTGAACATTTTTGATTTAATCTTTATAATATTAAAAGTCCCTATCAAAATTCAAAAATTTCTTCATTTTTGAATGCAATTAACATTTATACCTAATGGAATGTGTGAATCAACTTGCTCTAAAGACATTTCTTTTAGAGAGGGTAATGTGCTAAGCAGATTATTAATTAAATAACAGATTAAGCTGGTTAATTATATCAATTATATCTCCGATACTTGACGGAGGAATAAAATGTTAGAAAAGAAAAAAGAGAAAAAGGAAAATAGTGTTTATTACGATGTAAGCCTTCTTACAGAACATGACATATATCTTTTTAAGGAAGGAAATCATTTTAAGCTTTACGAAAAGCTTGGCTCCCATCCTTTAATATTTAAAGGGGAGAAAGGCACTTTATTTTCAGTTTGGGCTCCAAACGCTCAAAAGGTATCTGTTATAGGAGATTTTAATAATTGGGATAAAAACTCACATCCATTAAAAGTTAGGGGGGATGGATCAGGGATATGGGAGGGATTCATCCCTGATGTTGGACATGGCGATACTTATAAGTATCATATTATTTCAAGATATCATAATTATAGGGTAGATAAAGGTGACCCTTTTTCTTTCTATTGGCAGGTTCCCCCACAAACGGCTTCAATTGTTTGGGAAATCGAGTACGAATGGCATGATAGCGAGTGGATGAGGAAAAGATATATGAAAAATTCTCTTGATGCTCCGATATCTATTTATGAAGTACACTTAGGTTCTTGGAGACGCGTACCAGAAGAGAATAACAGATATCTAACATACAGAGAGATGGCTTATTATCTTGCACATTATGTAAAAGAGATGGGATTTACCCATGTAGAATTCTTACCAGTAATGGAACATCCCTTTTATGGATCATGGGGATACCAGACGATCGGGTATTTTGCTCCTACCAGCAGATATGGAACGCCTCAAGATTTTATGTATCTTGTAGATTACTTGCATCAGAATGAAATTGGAGTCATTTTGGACTGGGTTCCTTCTCATTTTCCGAGTGATGAACATGGGCTTGTTTACTTTGACGGCACACATCTTTATGAACACGCTGATCCAAGAAAAGGATTCCATCCTGATTGGAATAGTTATATTTTTAACTATGGAAGATATGAAGTAAGAAATTTCCTGATAAGTAGTGCTCTCTTTTGGCTTGAAAAATATCATATAGATGGGTTAAGGGTTGATGCTGTTGCATCCATGCTATATCTTGATTATGCGAGAAGAGATGGCGAATGGATACCTAATGAATTTGGGGGGAAAGAAAACATTGAGGCGATAGCCTTTCTTAAAAGATTTAATGAGATGGTTTATAGCAACTTCCCAAATGTCCAGACAATCGCTGAGGAATCGACTGCATGGCCTATGGTTTCCAGACCTTCATATGTAGGCGGTCTCGGTTTCGGTATGAAGTGGAACATGGGATGGATGCATGACACATTGGATTATTTCTCAGTAGATCCTATTTTTAGAAAATACCGTCATAATCAGCTTACTTTTAGTATTTGGTATGCATTTTCTGAAAACTTTGTATTACCTCTTTCCCATGATGAAGTAGTACACGGAAAAGGGTCTCTTTATGGAAAGATGGCAGGTGTTGATGAATGGCAAAGATATGCAAATTTAAGACTTCTCTTAGGTTATATGTATGGGCATCCGGGGAAAAAGCTTCTTTTTATGGGTGGAGAATTGGCTCAATGGAAAGAGTGGAATCATGATGAAAGCATTGAATGGCATGTTCTACAATATCCCTTCCATCAAGGCGTTCAGAGATGGGTCAGGGATATTAATCATTTATATAAGAACGAACCAGCACTTTATGAGCTTGATTTTAGCAATAAAGGTTTTGAATGGATAGACTTCTCTGATTGGGAAAAAAGCATTATAAGTTTTATAAGAAAAGGAAAAAGTACAGAGGATATTATACTTGTTGTATGTAATTTTACACCTGTGCCACGTTTTAACTATAGGATCGGTGTACCAAAAGGAGGTTTTTGGAAGGAATTATTAAATAGTGATGCAACAATATATTGTGGCAGTGGACATGGCAATGCAGGTGGCATAGAAGCATCTCCGATTCCTATGCATGGAAGACTTTATTCGCTTTCTTTAACATTACCTCCACTGGGTGTCCTTTTCTTTAAAAATTGGAATTAATAATGAGGGTTGGAGCAAACTATAGAAAAAAGGGGGAGTGTGAGTTTATTGTATGGGCACCCTTTTTAAAAAATGTTCAATTAAAAATAGTATCTAATGAAAAATATGTTATTCAATTGGAGAAAGACAGTAAGGGTTATTGGAAAAAAGTTGTTGAAGGAATTGAACCTGATACCTTATATTTTTATTATCTGAATGACCAAATAGAGAGGCCTGATCCAGCTTCGCACTATCAACCACAAGGTGTACACGGTCCCTCCCAAGTGATTGATCATAACTCCTTTAATTGGGAGGATGAAAAATGGAGGGGCATACCCCTTTCTGAAATGATAATTTACGAATTACACGTAGGTACCTTTACTCCTGAGGGGACATTCGATGCTGTTATAACTCGGCTTTCTGATATAAAGGAAACAGGAATAAACGTTATCGAGATAATGCCCATAGCACAGTTTCCAGGCAATAGAAATTGGGGATACGATGGTACTTATCCTTTTGCAGTTCAAAATTCTTATGGAGGACCTGTTGGTCTAAAAAGGCTTGTTAACGAATGTCATAAGATAGGGATAGCCGTTATTCTTGATGTTGTTTATAATCATCTTGGACCCGAAGGCAATTACTTATGGAATTTCGGACCTTATTTTACTGATAGATACAAAACACCATGGGGTATAGCTATAAATTATGACGGAGCTTATAGTAATGAAGTAAGGAATTTTTTCATCCAGAACGCATTGTATTGGTTTAGAAATTACCATATAGATGGTTTGAGGATTGATGCTGTTCATGGTATCTCGGATTCAAGTGCTAAACCATTTTTACAGGAACTTACAGAGAAAGTAGAGGAATTTTCATCAGCTCAGGGAAGAAAATACTATTTGATAGCAGAAAGCGATCTGAACGACTCAAGGGTCATTAAACCCAAGGAAATTGGTGGCTTTGGGTTTGATGCTCAATGGTGTGACGATTTTCACCATGCCTTACATACCCTTGTAACAGGTGAAAAAAATGGATATTACATTGACTTTGGGAAAATATACCATTTAAAAAAATCCATAAAAGAAGGATTTGTTTATTCAGGACAATATTCTGAATATAGGAAAAGAAATCATGGCAATTCATCAAAGGAAAGACCGTCATCTCAATTTATTGTCTTTTCACAAAATCATGATCAGATAGGAAATAGAATGTTCGGAGAAAGATTAACGAATCTCGTTTCTTTTGAATCATTGAAGCTTATCGCTGGTACAGTCCTCCTTTCACCTTATATACCACTTCTTTTTATGGGAGAAGAGTATGGCGAAGAGTCCCCGTTTTTATATTTTATAAGCTATTCGAATAAGGAGTTAATAGAGTCTGTAAGAAAAGGTAGAAAAGAAGAATTTAAGGATTTCGAATGGAAAGGCGAACCACCTGATCCTTATAGCGAAGAGACTTTTATAAGTTCCAAAATAAATTGGGGAAAAAGAAATAAAGGTAAATATAATGTATTGCTAAATTTCTATAAATCGCTCATAAAATTGCGAAAAGAAACCCCCGCTCTTTCAAATTTGGATCGAGAATCACTTGATGTTTATGGGTTTGGAGAAGAAAGGATTTTGTTAATCACCCGATGGAAGAATGAAAGCCATGTATTCATAATGTTAAATTTTGAAAAGGATGATAAAAAGGTTAATTTCCGTTTGCCCGAAGGAACTTGGAAGAAGATTTTGGATTCATCGGAAAAAAAATGGAATGGTCCGGGAACGCTTCTTCCAGAAAAAATTTGCCATCACGATGAAATAAACCTAAGGGGACAAAGTATAGCAGTATACGAAAAGATATATAGATGACATTTTCGTCGCCTATTTTGCCGATACATCGGTATGAATGTTTAAGTTAAGTATCTATTATGGAAAGATATATATGCATCCATGGGCATTTCTATCAACCGCCAAGAGAAAATCCATGGCTGGAGGCTATAGAGATACAGGATTCAGCATATCCTTATCATGACTGGAATGAAAGAATTAGTGCTGAATGTTATGCACCAAATTCTGCTGCTAGGAATTTAGATTCCGAAGGTAAGATACTTGACATTGTTAGCAATTATTCAAGAATAAGTTTTAATTTTGGACCGACTCTTCTTTCTTGGATGGAGAAAAATAAATCTGAGGTATATGAAAGTATCCTTGAAGCAGATAGACAGAGCTTAGAATGCCGCTCAGGGCATGGCAATGCAATTGCACAAGTTTATAATCATCTTATCATGCCTTTAGCCAATTCCAGGGATAAAAGGACACAGGCGATATGGGGGATAAGAGATTTCGAATACAGATTTAAACGATCACCCGAAGGAATGTGGTTGCCAGAGACCGCTGTAGACATCGAGACGCTCGAAATACTCTCTGATTTAGGAATTAAGTTTACAATCTTATCTCCACGTCAAGCATCTCATGTTAGGAAGATTGGGACTGGTAAATGGAGCGATGTCAGCAATTCAAGAATAGACCCTACAATGCCTTATTTATGCAGACTTCCTTCTGGACGAATAATAAATATATTTTTCTACGACGGTCCTATTTCACAGGCTGTTGCCTTTGAAAATCTTCTTAAAAATGGAGAAGAATTTGCAAATCGCCTTCTTTCAGGTTTTTCTGATACACGTGATTGGCCTCAGATTCTTAGTATCGCAACTGACGGAGAAACTTACGGACATCACCAAAAATTTGGTGATATGGCACTTGCATACACACTTAATTATATAGAGAAAAATGGGATGGCAAAACTTACAAATTACGGTGAATACCTTGAAAAATACCAAGCGACACATGAGGTCCAGATATTTGAAAATTCTTCATGGAGCTGTATCCACGGGGTAGAACGATGGCGAAGCGACTGTGGATGTAATTCAGGGGGGCATCCGGGGTGGAATCAGTCTTGGAGAAAACCCCTCCGTGAAGCATTTGATTGGCTGAGGGATCGCTTGTCTTTTATATACGAAGACCTTGCTCAGCA
Organism: uncultured Nitrospiraceae bacterium; assembly: GCA_964404225.1. Taxonomy (GTDB): domain Bacteria; phylum Nitrospirota; class Thermodesulfovibrionia; order Thermodesulfovibrionales; family SM23-35; genus Kmv42. The sequence continues at coordinate 9,679 of CAYOJI010000052.1, read as the reverse complement.
GTATTTCAAAGATCCATGGAAGGCACGAGATGACTATATTTTTGTAATCTTAGATCGCTCTGAAATTTCTCTAAGGAGATTTTTTATAGAAAATGCCTTGAGAAACCTTTCAAATGAGGAGCGAATTAATGCTTTAAAATTGCTTGAGATGCAAAGACATGCAATGTTGATGTATACAAGTTGTGGTTGGTTTTTTGATGAGCTTTCAGGAATTGAGACAGTCCAAGTCATGCAATATGCAGCAAGGGCAATACAGTTATCAGATGAATTATTCAAAGATAACCTTGAGGATGCATTTAAAATGAGGCTATCGATGGCAAAAAGCAATCTCCCCGAGTATGAAAATGGAGCTACAATATTTGAGAGATTCGTTAAACCCGCGATGATTGATCTTAATAAAGTCGCTGCTCATTATGCAGTGAGTTCGCTTTTTGAGGAATATATTGATGAAACAACGATATATAGTTATTCAATAAAAAAAGAGGATTATCAGAAAATAGAGGCTGGAAGCACAAAACTTGCGGTGGGAAGAGTCTTGGTCTCTTCAAATATAACTGGCGAAGCTGAATCAATTAATTTTTGTGTTCTGCATTTCGGAGGTCATGCCATAAACGGAGGTGTACGAAGTTTTATTGGACATGAGGCTTATAAATCAATGAAAGACGAAATTATCAAAACCTTTGAAAAGGGTGATTTCGCTGATATTATAAGACTTATGGATACACATTTTGGAATGCATAGTTATTCCCTTCTAAATTTATTTAAGGATCAACAACGTAGCATCCTTAATTTTCTTATCAGAAAAACATTACAGGAGTTTGAAGATACATACCGCAGAATGTACGAAAATAACAAGATTTTAATGGGGTTTTTGCAAGAAATCGGTATGCCTGTTAAAAAGGCATTTTATTCTGCAGCAGAATTTATTCTTAATTCTGATATTAAAAGAGCTTTTGAAGATGAAATTATAGATATCGAAAAAATTCAGGGTTTAATTTTTGAAATGAAAAAATGGCACGTGCCAATAGATTCAGTTGAAATTGAGTTTACTATAAGAGGAAGATTGGAAAAACTAATAGAAGATTTGTATTCATCGAGTGATGTTAATTTGCTTTTCGAGATTCAGAAGATACTCGAATTAATTAAATCACTACCACTCGAAATTAATTACTGGAAGACACAGAATATTTATTACAAAATTGCAAAGAATTTATATAGAGAATTTCTCTTAAAATCAAGACAAGGAGAGGAAAATGCGAAAAGATGGATAGCTTCGTTTAAATATATAGGGGAAATGTTGTTTTTTAATGTTTCAGCTATTTTACCATTAGAGTAACAATTTAATTTTAGAGTAAGGGGAGGGTAGATATTGCATAAAAAAGTTCTTCTATTCCCAAGAATCCCGCTCTCTACATATAGACTCCAATTCAATATGAATTTTAAATTTTCTGATGCAAAAAATATAATTTCCTATCTTTACGAACTTGGAATAAGTGATATTTACGCATCTCCTTATTTTAAGGCAAAGCCAGGCAGTAATCATGGTTATGACATAGTTGATCATAACTCCTTAAACCCCGAGATTGGAACAGAAGAGGAGTATAACGAGTTAATTACAGAGCTACAGAAACATGGAATGGGACAACTACTCGATATAGTCCCGAACCATATGTGCATAACGGGTAAGGACAACTTATGGTGGATGGATGTCCTTGAAAATGGTCCAAATTCAATATATGCATCCTATTTTGATATTGATTGGAATCCCTTAAAAAAAGAACTAAAAAATAAAATTCTCTTACCTATTTTAGGTGATCAGTATGGGAATGTCTTAGAAGCACAGGAACTTAGATTAGCCTTTGAAGAAGGGTCCTTTTTTCTTTATTATTATGAAAATAAATTCCCTATTATTCCTAAGACATACATTTTTATTCTAAAACATAGGATTGATGAACTCGAAGCTTCTTTATCTCCAGATAATGCTGATTTTCAGGAACTTCTAAATATCATAACAGCACTTGATCATCTCCCACCTTATACAGAGATAGAGCCTAAAAAAATTATGGAAAGATACAGAGAGAAGGAGATAATAAAAAAAAGATTATGGACATTATATACTGAAAGTCCGAAGATTAAGGCTTTTATTGATGAAAATGTGCGCATATTTAATGGAACGAAAGGCAAACCGAAGAGTTTTGATCTTCTTGATGAACTTCTCAATATGCAGTCTTATAGACTTTCTTATTGGCGTGTTGCTACAGAGGAGATTAATTACAGAAGATTTTTTGATATAAACAGTCTTGCGGCAATAAGGATAGAAAATCCAATTGTATTTGAAGATACACATAAATTTCTTTTCAGACTCATAAGAGAAGGCAAGGTTACAGGATTAAGGGTTGATCATCCAGATGGCTTATATGATCCATCGACATATTTTCAGAAATTACAGCGTAAATGTTTTCTACTGACAAGACTTAGAGCTTATGAAGTTGAAAAGACCGATGAAGCAGAGATATATGAGCAGGCAGAGTTAGAAGAGAAGATACTCAAGGAATATGATGAGATTATATCAAAGGATCCACACTTTAAGCCTTTCTACATAATAGGTGAAAAGATACTTTGTAAGGGTGAAAGGATGCCCGAAGATTGGCCTATTTTTAGTACGACGGGTTATGTTTTTTTGAACGCCGTAAATGGGATTTTTGTCGATATGAGTAATGCAAAAGCATTTGATAATATTTATTCAAGGTTTATTAAATCAAGATTAAACTTTCAGGAGGTTGTATATGAAAAGAAAAAATTGATTATGAAAGTTGCTATGTCAAGCGAGATAAATTCGCTAGGCCATATACTTAATAGAATCTCAGAAAAGAATAGATATACAAGAGATTTTACTTTGAATAGTCTTACGAACGCTATCATAGAAGTAATAGCATTCTTCCCTGTTTATAGGACATATATAAACTCGATGACAGTAAAGGATAAAGATCGTAGATATATAGAGGCTGCAGTATCAAAAGCAAAGAAAAATAATCCTGCCATAAGTTCTTCAATCTTTGATTTTTTGAAAGATGTACTTTTGCTCAAATTCCCTGATAATTTTGGGGATGAGGAAAAAAATGAATGGCTTGATTTCGTAATGAGATTTCAGAAAATAACAGGACCTGTGATGGCTAAAGGACTTGAGGATACTGCTTTTTATATTTATAACCGATTGGTTTCCCTTAACGAAGTTGGAGGTAGTCCTGACAAATTTGGTATTTCACTCGAGGCATTTCATGGTATGAATATCGAAAGGATAAAGTTCTGGTCACATGCATTGATAGCCTCTTCTACACATGATACTAAGCGGAGTGAAGATGTCAGGTCAAGAATAAATGTTCTTTCTGAAATACCAAATGAGTGGAAAAAACGACTTATTTACTGGAGCAAGCTTAATAAAAAGCTAAAGATTATTGTTGATGGACAGGTTGTACCAGATCGTAATGAAGAATATTTATTATATCAAACCCTTATTGGTGCATGGCCCTTAAAGATTCGGAACGAAGTAGAATTTGAAAATTTTAAAATGAGGATCAAGAATTATATGTTAAAGGCTATAAGGGAGGCAAAGGTCAATACAAGCTGGATAAATCCAAACATTATTTATGAGGATGCTATACAGATTTTTATTGATAGAATTATGGATAATAAATCAGGGAACCCATTTATAAAGGACCTTTTAGCTTTCCAAAAGGTTGTCTCAAATTATGGTTTATACAATTCCCTTTCACAGACTCTTCTGAAGATAACATCTCCGGGAGTCCCTGATTTTTATCAGGGTACTGAGATATGGGATTTCAGTCTTGTTGATCCTGATAATAGAAGACCCGTTGATTATGAAATAAGAAAAAAAATGCTGAACGATTTAAAGAAACAAGAATCAGAAATTCCTCTACATGAGCTTGCAAGGGAATTAACGTTGAACAAAGAGGATGGTATGATAAAACTTTATTTGATTTATAAATCACTTAATTATCGAAGGAGAAAAAGGGATTTATTCGAGAGGGGAGAGTATTTGCCTCTTGAAGTCGTGGGCAATTTTTTTGATAATGTCTGCTCATTTGCGAGAAGGATAGAAAACAAAGAAATAATAGTTGCTGTACCAAGATTTTTCACAAAGCTTATTAAAGAAGAGCCTCCACTTGGTGGTTTAGTCTGGAAAGATACATTTATAAAAGTTCCTTTCGCCGAGGAAAATACTAAATACCACAATATATTTACAGGTGAGGTTTTAAAGACTAAAAAATATAATAATGTTGCAATTTTATTTCTTGCAGAAGTATTCAAGAATTTCCCTGTCGCTATGATGGAGAGGATTTATTAACGTTTATGAAGAGCATTATTTTTAGAAAAGAGGTTAAAGAAGAAATCGAAAAAATTGAAAATGCAGAGATACTCATAGGAATACCAAGTTACAATAATGCCCGAACTATTGGTCATGTGGTAAAAGCTGTGCAGACAGGTCTCATGAAATATTTTCCTGACAGGAAGTCAGTTGTTGTGAATTCAGACGGGGGTTCAACCGATGGGACAGTGGAGATTGTAAAAAACACAAAGATTGAAGACCTTCACTCATTACTTTTACATCATAGAGTTGAACCTATTTTTAAAATAGCAACTCCTTATCATGGTATCCCAGGAAAAGGAAGTGCCTTTAGGACAATATTTGAAATAGCCAATAATCTTGGAGTAAAAGCTTGCGCAGTTGTAGATTCAGATCTAAGAAGTATAACCCCAGAGTGGATTGAGCTTTTGATTAAGCCAATAATTAGAGGAGATTTTGATTATGTTGCGCCACTCTATCACAGACATAAATATGATGGAACAATAACAAATACCATAATTTATCCCTTAACAAGGGCACTGTATGGGAAGCGGGTTAGGCAACCTATAGGCGGTGATTTTGGTTTTTCAGGAGAATTAGCAAAATTTTACCTTACAAAGGATGTATGGGAAACAGATGTGGCAAGATATGGAATTGATATATGGATGACAACTACTGCTATTGCAAACAATTTTAGAGTATGTCAGTCATTTCTTGGTGCAAAGATTCATGATCCTAAAGATCCAGGAACAGATTTGAGTTCAATGTTATTTCAAGTTGTTGGAGCAACTTTTGACCTTATGGAGACATATTCGGAAATATGGAAACAAATAAATGGATCAGAGCCCCTTCCAACCTTTGGATTCCGATATGATGTAGGATTAGAACCTATTTCTGTCAATCTTGAAAGAATGATCGAAAAGTTTAGACTCGGCGTTAAAGACTTAGCAGAATTATGGAAGGCATTTCTTCCATCTGAAATATTGGATTTTCTTTATAAGACAGCTAAACTATCAGAAAAGGATTTTTATTTACCTGATGAAATTTGGGTAGATATAATTTACAGTTTTGCCGTTGCTTTTCATAAAAAGGTTATGAATAGAGAGCACCTTCTAAAGTCACTTACACCTTTATATATTGGAAAGGTTGCCTCATTTGTAAGAGAAACGTGGGATAGCACCTCTGTCGAGGTTGAAGAGAAGATAGAGAAATTATGTTTGGCTTTTGAGAACGAGAAAATTTTTTTATTAAAAAATTGGTAAGAAAGGGGGATACCTCATGAAAGACCTTTTAGATAAAGTAATAGTAATTCCAATAAATAAATTTTTAAGTAGGCTTGAACAATTCTTGCCAGATATACTTACTTCTTTTTTCATATTTAGTGGAGGTATAGTATTAGGATTAATTTTAAAAAGAGTTTTTTTAAGATTTTTTGACACCTTTAAGATTGATAAATTTTCTGAAAGATATGGTTTTATCGAGATACTTAAAAAGGGCGGAATAAAAGAGCCTCTATCAGTAATAATTTCAAGATTAATAGGATGGCTAACAATAATTATCTTTTCTATAGTTGCGCTCCGAGTCCTCAATATTCCAGCTATTGAACGAATACTTGAAAGGTTTTTCTTATATGTACCGAATATTTTTGTTGCAGCAATTATACTCTTTGTTGGGTATTTATTAGGCAATTTTATCGGACGTGCTGCTCTCATAGCTGCTGTGAATGCGGGTCTCAAGGTCTCTGGTTTGGTCGCCCGACTTGTTAAGTTGACAATTTTTCTTCTTGCTTTTACAATGGCACTTGAACAACTTGGAATAGGCAGAGAAACAATTATCATCGCGTTTGCAATAGTTTTTGGAGGTGTAGTGCTTGCGCTTGCAATTGCATTCGGTCTTGGCGGAAGGGATATCGCAAAAGATTATCTTGAAAAAAAGCTAAAGGGTGAGGAAAAGAAAGACGATATTAGTCACCTTTAAGTATTTAATATTTATATTATCACTGTTAATTTTATAATTAAGTAATCTATCATACACTGTCCTACAAAAAGGAGAAGTTTATACGCCAAATAGTTAGTAGATTAGAACAGATTTTTTAGAAAAGTCTTAACTCATATTATCAAAAATTTTGGCAGATGCAGTATTTGAGCGGTTTTAAATTCTTTCGAAGAAAGGATTTTCCTCGAAGGCTCGATTATATCGAGCCTATAATGAGCGAAAATACTGCATCTGCCAATTACTCATGAATTTATGAATAAAGTGGGCTAATAAATAGATTCTCTCATTACTGTCCAAAATATTTTAAAAAATAGATATGGCTCAATTTCATAAGCAAAATAAACTACCTTTTTCTATGTTAATAACTTTATCTGACTATAATGTCTATTCATAATTCATTAACTGAGGCTTCCGCTTCGACTCCAGCCTCATCGAGGTTACCCGTGATTTTGCTTCTGAAATCGAGCCATATCTCTTACTTTATGAAAGTTTGAAATATTTATTTTGGACAGATATGAGACTCTCTATATGAAAAATCAAAGAGAAAACGAAATGGATTGGTATAGGCTTAGTATTAAGGATATCTTTTTTAAACTTGGTACTTCAGAAAACGGATTAACCGAAGATGAGGCGAGACAACGTCTTGCTAAATATGGAGGAAATGTTCTTGCTGAAGAAGAAAAAATAAACAGATTCAAAATAATTTTACATCAATTTGCAAGTCCTCTGATTTATATTTTACTTATCGCCGGTGTGGTCACAATCTTTCTTCAAGAATACATAGATTCCAGCGTCATCTTCGCTGTAGTTATACTCAACGCTATTATCGGCTATTTTCAGGAATATAAAGCAGAAGAAAGCGTCCGTGCTCTTAAAAAGATGGTAGTCCCTAAGGCAAAGGTGATCAGAGAAGGTAAGGAAAAAGAAATAAATAGTGAGGGTTTAGTCCCTGGCGATATTGTACTGCTCACTTCAGGAACAAGGGTCCCTGCAGATATACGAATTATCCATGCTATTGAGCTAAAGACAGATGAATCTCTTCTGACCGGAGAGTCTCTCCCTGTAGAAAAGATCCATCATGCTTTAAAAGAAGAAAATCTTATACCAGGTGATCAGAAAAATATGGCATTCATGGGAACAGTAGTCGTTAGCGGTAGGGCAAAGGGCATTGTAGTTGAAACAGGTTCAAAGACTGTTTTAGGAAGTATAGCAAAAGAGGTGAAGGAAATAGGAGTTGTAAAGGCACCTCTTCAGGAAAAGATACATGGTTTTGCAAAAGCAATTGGCTTTATTGTTCTTGGTGCATCGGTTTTACTATTTTTTATTGGAGTAATGATCGGTGAGAGTGCAAAGGATATGTTTATGACAGCAGTTGCTGCAGCAGTAGCTACTATCCCAGAAGGTCTTCCTATAGTAGTTACTATTGCAATGGCTGTAGGAGTTGGAAGGATGGCAAGGCAGAACGCCATTATAAGAAAACTTCCTGCTGTGGAGACCCTTGGAAGCACGACAGTAATCGGTTCTGACAAGACTGGCACACTGACAAAAAATGAGATGACGGTCAAATTGGTTTATGATGGAAAACACATTTTTGAGATTACAGGGAGCGGTTATGAACCAAAAGGTGAGATATTACATGAAGGCTTGCCCATAAATCTAAAAGAGAAAAAGAATCTTGTTCATGTCTTGCGAATTGGTCTACTATGCAATGAATCAAATGTATATGAAGAAGATGGTCAATATAAAGTGGATGGTGATCCTACAGAGGGAGCACTCATAGTTTCTGCAATGAAAGCAGGACTGAAAGTAGAAGAAGAAAAAGAAAAGTATCAACAGATAGCTGTAATACCTTTTGAGTCAGATCGCGGCTATATGGCAACCTTGCACAAACACAAGGGAAAGAAAGTCATATTCGTGAAAGGAGCACCAGAGAAGGTTCTGGATATGTGTATAAAAATTATGGATGGAGAGGAGCTGAATAAAAAGAAAGTTCTGCATATTGCATCAGATTTTGCTAAAGAAGGGCTGCGTGTTCTTGCATTCGCATATAGAGAAGCACCTGATGAATTGGAAGAACTTACATGTAAGGATGTGGAGTGCCGGGATTTTGAATCAGGACTTGTTTTCGCAGGTCTTCAAGGAATGATTGATCCTCCAAGACCTGAGGCTATTGAGGCAATTGAGGGTTGTAAAAAGGCAGGTATAAAAGTTGTAATGATTACAGGAGACCATGCTGTTACAGCAAAGGCAATAGCTAAAATGCTCGGCATAGCAGATGATAGCTCAGAGGTACTTACAGGGAAAGAACTGGAGGAGATGGAAGATGAAACGCTCTTCAAAAAAGTGAAGCAGGTTTCAGTGTATGCAAGGGTATCTCCTCAACATAAATTAAGAATTGTGCAACAATTGAAAAAACATGGTGACATCGTTGCTGTCACAGGTGACGGAGTTAATGATGCACCTGCCTTGAAAGCTGCGCATATTGGCATTGCCATGGGCAAGAGCGGGACTGATGTAGCGAAGGAATCCTCTGACATGGTCTTAACAGACGATAATTTTGCGAGTATATTCAATGCGGTGAGAGAGGGGAGGATTGTGTTTGACAATATCAGAAAAGTTACTTTTTTTCTCATCCCAACAGGTGTCGCTGCTATACTCTCTATCTTAGGCACAATAATCTTGGGAAAGCCAATACCATATGTGCCGGCTCAACTCCTTTGGATAAACCTCGTGACAAATGGTCTGCAAGATGTTGCCCTTGCATTTGAGCCAGGAGAGAAGGGGATAATAAATAGACCGCCGAGAGACCCAAAAGAAGGTATAATGAATAGATTACTTATAGAAAGGACAATCCTTGTAGGCCTTCTTATTTCAGCAGGGGTTGTATATAACTTTATGAATGCTTTTAATTCAGGCGAGTCTCTTGAAAAAGCAAGAACAGTTGCAATGACAACCATGGTATTCTTTCAGTTCTTCCAGGCATGGAATAGCCGGTCTGAACTTCAATCAGTATTCCAAATAAGTCCTATGAGCAATCCCTTTCTTTTTTATAGCATGATAGCTGCATTTCTTGCTCAACTCTCAGTTATTTATGTGCCCACACTTCAATGGATCTTCAGAACAGAACCTATAACAATGAATGAATGGGTTCAGATATTTATGGTATCTTTTGCAATTATTATTGTTGTTGAAATAGATAAGTGGATAAGAAGACGGAAACAAATACGGACTTATTTGAAGCATGTTTAATTATTTAAAGGATCTCACTATTGTCCGCTAAAAATTTAGGATAAGGCTTGAACTCTCTGTCAGAGGTGA
>CAYOJI010000051.1:0-15076 GCA_964404225.1 uncultured Nitrospiraceae bacterium | reverse complement strand
CATTATAAGGTGAGCCCCTTTTTTATTCATCACGGAATTGGTGATGCTTCCGTAAGTATATTCCCTATTATCTTAAATGGATATCAGAAGGTTATGCATTCAATGATTTACCTATTGAACACAAAATGTCATCTGACCAGGTAGGCATTTCAAAGCCTGTATCAGTTCATACCCTCAGACATAGCTTTGCTACACATCTTTTAGAAAATGGCTACGATGTTAGAACAATACAGGAACTTTTAGGCCATAAGAATCTTCAGACTACGATGATTTATACTCATGTAGCATCGAAAAATATTCTTGGTGTTCGAAGCCCTCTGGATAAAATGTAGTAGAATAAAGTTATAATTTTTACAAATTCACTCTGTTATGAAATTTAAAAATAAGTGGCCTTATCATTTTTGTTGTATTTGTTGTATTATTACGTAGTTGTTAAATATGTTCCAAAAGATAACCAACTCATAACAATTGAATTAAGTGGGTTAAATAATAAAAAGGAAAATACAGGTGACGAAGGGTAATAGAAAATTTTTTGGTTTTGGACAAAATGTTTTTATAGCAGGGCTTGTAAGTTTTTTCATGGATGTAAGTTCTGAAATGATTTATCCCCTCGTGCCACTATTTCTTGCTAACGTTCTTGGTGTGAATAAATCTGTTATAGGTTTAATAGAAGGCATTGCAGAATCTACTGCAAGTTTGTTGAAAGTATTTTCAGGATGGTTTTCAGACAGAATAGGTAACCGGAAGTGGCTAATGGCTGCTGGATATGGAATATCTACTTTGAGCAGACCTATTGTTGCTCTTGCTCCAGGGTGGCACCATGTAATGGGGTCTCGCTTTATGGATAGATTCGGAAAAGGAGTCCGAACCGCACCACGTGATGCTATTATTGCAGAGTCAACCGAAAAAACCCATCTTGGAAGAGCATTCGGGTTTCACCGTTCGATGGACACAATGGGTGCTGTAGTTGGTCCCGCACTGGCTTTTTTTCTGCTCGGGATATTCTCCAACAACTACCGATGGGTATTCTGGCTTTCGATGATTCCTGGTGTAATAGCTGTATTGTTGATAATCTTATTTATCAAGGAAAAGAAGCAATCTCTTAAAATGTCTTCTGGGAGGCCAAAACTGACTCTTAAACATTTTGACTGGAAGTTTAAATTTTTTGTGGCAATAGCGACTTTATTTGCCTTGGGTAACTCAAGTGATGTATTCCTTATTCTAAGAGCCCAACAAATAGGTATTTCAACCCTTATGATTCCTGTTGTATATCTTATGTTCAATCTCGTATATTCTTTATCTGCAATTCCAGCTGGGGTCGCAGCAGATAGATTCGGAAGAAAAAGAGTGATACTAATCGGATTCATTCTCTTTGCCGTACTCTATTACGGTTTTGCAGTGGCAAAAGATGCAAGTATTATATGGGTACTATTCGGTTTCTATGGACTTTTTATGGGATTAACAGAAGGGATACAAAAAGCTTTTCTTGCAACAATTATTCCGCCTGATTTTAAAGCAACAGCATTTGGAGTTTATAATACCGCAATCGGTTTAGCCATGTTTCCTGCAAGTTTTATAGGAGGATGGTTATGGGATAAGGTTTCACCTTCAGCAACTTTTTATTTTGGCTCAATAACAGCAAGCTTATCTGCCGGGCTTTTCATTATATTTATCTTATTGTTACAAAGACCGTTCAAAATTCTACCTTCAATGTTCAGAAATAATTAACCACTTTATTCATAAATTCATGAGTAATTGGCAGATGCAGTATTTTCGCTCATTATAGGCTCGATATAATCGAGCCTCCAAGGAAAATTCTTTCTTCGAAAGAATTTAAAACCGCTCAAATACTGCATCTGCAAAATTTTTGTGAATAATATGGGTTAAACCGAACCATTGCTTTCTTTCCTGAATTCATAAATTTTTGAGCAATATCTGCATTATTTGGGTTAACATAAAAATAATTTGGCAACTTACAAAATACAAGGAGGGGAAATATGTCAAGCTCTAATAGCGATTACGATGTAGTTATAATAGGTGGTGGCCCAGCAGGATTAACAGCAGGACAATATGCATCAAGGGCAAAATTAAAAACTATAATCTTAGATAAATCCTCTACAGCAGGTGCACTTGCATATTCAAGTAAGATCGAAAATTATCCTGGTCTGCAAAAACCGATTCCTGGCAGAGAATTACTTGATATTATGAGGGGGCAAGCAATCCGATTCGGAGCTGAATATATAGAGACGCAGGTTATAGGTGTAAATCTTGAAGATGAAATAAAAGAGGCTATTACAATGGATACGGTTTACAAAGGCAAAACAATAATAATAGCTACAGGTTCAATGGGCAGAAAGCCAACCATTAAGGGTGAAGCCGAATTCTTAGGAAGGGGTGTTAGTTACTGCGCAATTTGCGATGCCGCATTTTTTAAGGGATTCAAGGTTTGTGTTATAGGAAATTCTGAGGAAGCCGTAAAAGAGGCAAAAATATTGTCAAGATTTGCCGAGACAGTATATCTTATTTCACCTTCACAAAAACTCCTTGTGGATGAAACAACTTTAAATGAACCAAATATAAAATTGATTTTAGGACATACCGTAATCTCGATTGAAGGAGAAGAACTTGTTGAAAAAATAAGAATCCTTGATGCTGAAAAAAAAGAGTCAGAATTGAATGTTGCTGGTGTATTTGTCTATCTGCATGGAAGCAAACCCATAGTTGATTTTATTGGCGACAAACTTAAAATGGGGAAGGATGGATGTATTGTAGTTAATCCAATGATGGAAACTTCAATGCCTGGCGTCTTTGCAGCTGGAGATGTAACATGCACAGAAGTTAGACAGGTTGTTATAGCAGCAGCCCAAGGTTGTCTTGCCGCTCTTTCTGCAGAAAAGTATATATATAAACGAAAAAGACTAAAGATGGATTGGTCTAAATAAAATCACCTTTTCTTATCTAAAAGACTAATCAATTCGATAGCATTTTTTGGAGCATAGCCTAAGGCATCATTATTAAAATAAATAAAGGTATCTTTCTTTTGCTTTAAATAAGATTTAATAGTCTTTGCATCTTCTTTCAATGAATCAAGACTATAACATGTTGCGTAGCTACCATCTTTACCATGTCTCCTAATATATACAAAATCTGCTGTAATCGGAAGTTTATTTAAAAAGTCAGGATAATCTGCCATGCAAAGTGCCGCATTATTTTTCTGGAGTAAGTTGATAACCCGTTTATTTATCCATGTTTTATTCCTGAATTCAAATGTATTTCTTCCGTTATAAGGTTTTAAAGCTTCAAGAAAATTTTCTAAACGTTCCATATCAATGCTAAAATTGGGTGGTAACTGCCAAAGTATAACCCCTAATTTTTCCTTAAGCACTAAGGCTCTTGAGAAAAAGACATCCAAAGGTTCAGCACAGTCCTTTAATTTTTTAACATGCGTTATAAATCGGCTACCTTTGAGAGAAAAAAGAAATCCATCCGGAGTAAGAGAATACCATTTAACGAAGGTCTCTTTTTCGGGGATGCGATAAAAAGTCACGTTTAACTCTACAGTCGAGAATCGTCTACTGTAGTACTCAAACCAATGTATCTTGGGGAGATTTTCTGGGTAAAAATTACCTCTCCAATGATCGTAAAGAAAACCACTGCAACCTACTCTAAAATCAGCCACTTATTTATTATATCATAAATTATCTGGAGACCTTAATTACGCCTTCAAGTTGTGCTAACTTTTGAGTCAAACTCGAAAGCTGTTGTTTATCCTTAACCTCAAGTATAAAAGTTATATGAGCCTTTTTATCCTCTGTTGAACTTGCTTCGATATGACTAATATTTACATTGACAGATGATATAACCGCACTGAGATTTGCGAGGATGCCAGGTTTATCAATTGTTTCCAAAAATAATTTCACAGGAGATGTTGTGTCTTCCCCTCTTTTCCATTCAACATCAACCAAACGAGCATCATCAACAGCGATTCTATCAAGATTAGGACAGTCTTTACGATGTATAGTCACTCCTCGTCCCTTTGTTATATAACCAACGAGACCATCACCCGGGATAGGATAACAACATTTAGCAGTATGATACAAGACATTGTCTAAACCCTTGATAATTATACCCCTCGTTGGTTTAATAGGTTTCAATCTCTTCTCTATAGGAATATCTTCTGTGGGTTTTTCAGGGACAAGCTTATTAACAATTTGATGAGCTGATAATTTCCCGAAGCCTACTGATGCATAAAGATCATCTATGGACTTGATGTTAAAATATTTCAATACCTCTTGCATCTCCTCAGATTTTAATACAGACATGCTGAGATTGTGTTTTCTTATTTCTCCTTCTATCATCTTGACACCGAGTTCTATACTTTGTTTCCTCTCTTCTGCTTTTATCCATTGTTTTATCTTGCTTTTAGCACGTTGGGTTACAACAAATTTAAGCCAATCCCTGCTTGGTCCATGTGTAGGAGAAGTTATTATTTCAACAGTATCACCGTTTCTTAATGTATACTTAAGCGGTACAATCCTGTCATTAACTTTTGCTCCCACACATCTATTACCAACTTCAGTATGAATGCTATATGCAAAATCTACAGGGGTTGAACCTACCGGTAATTCCTTAATTTCTCCCTTAGGTGTAAAAACATATATAACGTCAGGCGTAACCTCACCTTTTATAGCCTCGAGGAAATCTTTTGCATCAGCAAGGTCTTTTTGTGCTTGAATCAATTCTCTAAGCCACAAAATATATCTATTACTTCTCTCGTCAACAGCACCCTTTTCTTTATACCTCCAGTGAGATGCTACGCCATGCTCTGCAACCATATGCATCTCCGAGGTCCTTATCTGAAACTCTACTCGTTCTCCTTTTGGACCTATAACAGTGGTGTGAAGAGATTGATACATATTTGATTTTGGGACCCCTATATAATCTTTAAATCTACCGGGTATAGGGGTCCAAAGCGAGTGAATAAGCCCTAAGATAGCATAACAGTTGGCTTTTGTATCTGTAATTATCCTCAAACCAAGAACATCATGAACCTGCTCAAAAGTGATTTCTTGTTTCTGCATCTTCTGATAAATACCATAATAATGTTTGACTCTTCCTGATACATTGCCGGGAATATTTTCTTCCTTTAATTTTTTTTCTATAATGTTTGAAACCTCTTTTAAGTATTCTTCTTGCTCTTCTTTTCTCTTTGCCACTTTCTTGACAAGTTCGTTATATAATTCTGGCATAAGGATTTTAAAACTAAGGTCTTCGAGTTCTGTCTTCAACCATCCTATACCGAGTCTATTAGCGAGTGGAGCATATATTTCAAGGGTCTCTGTAGCAATCCGCTGTCTTTTATTCTCGGGAAGATAATGAAGAGTACTCATATTGTGTAACCTATCAGCAAATTTTATCAGGATCACCCTTATATCTTCAGACATTGCTAAAAGCATTTTTCTGAAGTTTTCTGCCTGTGCATCTTCTTTCGTAGTAAATTGCATCTTAGAAAGTTTTGTTAAACTTTCTACAAGGAATGCTATCTCATTTCCAAATAAATCTTTTATATCCTTTATTGAAGTATTCGTATCTTCAATTGTGTCATGAAGAAGCCCAGCCGCTATGGTAGAAACATCCATCTTCATATCAGCGAGTATCGAAGCAACTGCTAAGGGATGTTCAATAAAAGGTGAGCCCTGCATCCTCTTTTGCATAGAATGAGCCTGACTCGAAAATTGATAGGCACTTTTTAATAATCCAACATCTGCATCAGGATTATAAGAAAGCACCTTATTAACAACGGTATCAATTGTTATTTGCTCTCCCCTCATAATGTTATTATACAACTTTTACGAAAACCCAAAAGGGATTGCCCTTTGAATCCCCTATGAAGAATAAATCCTTTCTATAGTTTGAGAGATTATACTCCTCAACGAAAGTGAAACTATCCCACCTTTAGTCTGAGAGTTTCACTGGCTTGGTCTTAATGCCTTTATATTGAGTTGTAGGCATTTGCGTCCTTCCCATTCATTAAAACAAAGTGTAAAGGCAGCATCAACTTTACTCGAAGAGTCTATCTTGTCAAGATATGAAGCCATATCAAAACCTATTGCATCAAAAGAATGATTCCCTTGTTTGAGTTTCATTTTTAGGTGGATATCCTTTATTATCCTCGGATAAAGGATATCAAGTTCCTTTGAGCCTAAAAGGGGTTCAGCATTACCAATACCAAATGGCTCCAGCATCTCTAATTCTTGCATAAGCTTAAAATTTAAATCAAAAAAATCTATGTCAGCGTCTATTTCAAGGAGAGGAATAAAATCTTTTTCTGTCAGCATCTCATCAGCAATTTTGTTAATATGTTCTTCAAAAATTGGGATATCATCCGTTTTTAATCGTAATCCTGCAGCCTGCTTATGGCCACCGAAACCTTGAATAAATCTCCTACATCTCGTAAGGGCTTGAAATATATCAAAGTTAGGGATACTTCTTGCCGAACCCCTGGCAACATTTCCATCAATCGATATAACGAAAGTAGGACGATAGAAAACTTCAGCGAGTCTTGATGCAACAATCCCGATAACACCTAAATGCCAACCATCGGATGAAAGTACAATGACAGATTTTATCTCTTTTTCATTAAGTTTATCCATGGCTTGCTGATAAATCTCTTCTTCTATTTGCTGTCGCTTGGCATTAAGGAGATTTAACCATGAGGCTATCTCAACCGCTTCATTTTCGGAATTAGTAAGTAAAAGTTTCACAACCCTATTTGCATCTGAAATCCTACCCGAAGCATTAATTCTTGGGATTAGAGTAAAAAGTAGCGTTCCTGTCTTTAAATCTCTTCCATCAATTCCAGAAATCTTTTTTAGGGCATTTAACCCGATTCGATTACCTTCTTTTACTATTCTTAAGCCTTCTTTTACAATCACTCTATTCTCACCAATAAGCGGCACGATATCAGCAATTGTACCTAATGCAGCAAGGTCCAAAAATTCATAAAGCAAAGAAGGCGAATATGAAGTTAATAACGCCTGCGCAAGTTTAAAGGCAATCCCCGCAGCTGATAGATTAGAAACCGGGGACGGGACATTTGATATCTTGGGATTGATTATGGCAAAAGCCTTTGGAAGTAAAAAGTCTCCAATCTTCAGCGTTGAGTCGTCGTAACTAATTGCTGAATCACTATTTAAAAGCGGTTCGTGATGGTCAGTGATGATGACATCTATACCTTCCTTTATACATTCCTTAACTGCCTCAAAAGAGGTTATACCACAATCTGCGGTTATTATAAGAGATGCCCCGATCTGCTTTGCCATTTTGACAGACTCGATATTAAAACCGTAGCCATGCGTTAACCTATTTGGTATGAAATAAAAAGCATCTATCCCGATTATCTTCAAAACTTGAAAGATTATCGAAGTAGCTGTAATACCATCAACGTCATAATCACCGTGCACGAGGACATTTTCATTTTTTTCTAAAGCTCTTTTAATTCTTCCAACAGCAACTTCTATGCCTTCAATATCAAATGGGTCGGATAATCGTGAAATATTAGGATCAAGAAATGCATTAATTTCACCTACTGTCTTTATACCCCTATTCACGAGTATTTGAGCTAAGACAGTTGAAACAGAGGCATTCTTTGAGAGATATTTCAAATATTCCCGGTTTGTCCGCCTAATGAGCCAGCGTCTATGCATAAACAGTCAACGGTCAAAAGTTATCCGTTATTATTAAATCATAGAGGAAACTAAGACCATAATTAATCATTTTTTTACTTCTTCGTAAATAGCTTTTTACCACCCCACAAAAGTACTACAGGGCTTGCAATAAAAATAGAAGAATAGGTTCCAACTAATATACCAATTATAATAGCCAAGGCAAAATCATGAATTACCTCGCCACCGAATAAGAAAAGGGCTAAAGCTGCAAGGAGTGTAGTAAATGCTGTAATTATAGTCCTTGAAAGGACTTCGTTGATGCTTTGATTTACAACAACCTCAACAGGGTCTCTCGATCTGAGTTTAAGATTTTCTCTTATACGATCAAAAACTACTACTGTATCTGTTAAGGAATAACCGGCAATAGCGAGTAAGGCAGAAATAATTATGAGATTTATCTCTCGATTCATAATATAAAAGAAACCTACTATTGCAAGAACATCATGCAGAGTGGCTAAAGTCGCACCTATACCAAACCTGAATTGGAACCTAAATGCAATATAAATAAGTAGTCCTGCTGTTGCAGCAATTATTGCCCATAATGCATCTTTTTTCAATCTTTCACCAATCTTTGGTCCTATCTCCGTTGTAGAGTCCACGACGAAACGCTGATCAGGAAAACGTTGTGAGAGCGTTGATACTATTGTTTCTGAAAAACCACCTAAGGTTTGTTCTTTCTTTTTAATTTTTATCAAGATTTTTCTTTCACCAGGCATATCCTGCAATTCAAAATCTTTAAGACCACCTTGTTCTAACGCTTTCCTTACATCCTGAAGGGCGACAGGTCTTTCAAATTTTATCTGTACTGCAGTCCCACCTGTAAAATCTATACCTAAGTTCGCAGTCCCTTTAGCAATCTGAATAATAGCAAAAATACCTAAAAGAAAAATAAGACCCGAAAACGCAAAGGCATAATATTTTTTGCCCATAAAATCTATATTTGTCTTTTTCAAGATTTCTATCATATGCTTAGATTCTTGATCTTTAATTTACTTGTCATAATATCAAATATAGTCTTTGTGCCAACTAAAGCAGTAAAAAGGTTTATAGCTACACCTAAACTTAAAGTAACCGCAAAACCTTTTATAGGTCCTGTCCCGAACTGAAAGAGAACAGCAGCAGTTATCAAAGTGGTAACATGGGAATCAAAAATAGTCCAAAAGGCCTTGCTATATCCCGAATCGATTGCAGCAGCAGGTGTCTTGCCTGCGCGTAACTCTTCTCTTATCCTTTCGAACATAAGAACATTGGAATCGACCGCCATACCAATTGCAAGTATAATTCCTGCAATACCTGGCATCGTTAACGTAGCATTTAACGATGCCATTGCCCCGAGAAGAAGTATCACATTTAAAACTAAAGCGAAGTCAGCAATAACACCAGAGAGTCTATAATAGAAAATCATAAAAGCTATAACCGCAATTGTGCCTATTATCCCAGCAATCTTTCCAGCCTCTATGGAATCTCTACCAAGTGATGGTCCAACTGTCACATTCTGAAGCATTTTAAGAGGAGCTGGAAGTGCACCAGCCCTTAAAACAATACTTAAATCCTTAGCTTCCTCAAGTGTAAAGCTCCCAGTTATCTGAGCATCCCCGCCTGATATCTTCTCTCTTATTACAGGGGCAGAATAAACTGTATTATCAAGAACAATAGCCAGCCTTTTACCAACGTTAGCTCCTGTGACTTCCTCAAATATCTTCGCGCCTACAGCATTGAAAGTTAGAGAAACATAAGGCTCGTTAAATCTTGAATCTATATTTACGTTAGCATCGCTGAGGAGATCACCTGTGAGGACTGCCTGTTTCTTTAAAAGTAAAGGAATCTTTTGAACCTTGCCTGTTTCCTTGTTTATCCTTTTTTCAAAGAGTATTTCATCCCCTTCTGGTATCTTCTCAGAAAATCCTCTTAAAAAGGCTTCTTCCTCTCCTGCAGATATAGCTACAGGAAGTTCTGCAGCAAGAGATGCCTCATCATCTACAAGTTTGAATTCAAGCTGGGCAGTCTTACCAATCAATTCAATAGCACGTTTTGGGTCTTTAACACCTGGTAACTGAACGACTATTTCATTTTCACCCTGTCTGTGAATAGTAGGCTCGGCAACGCCGAATTGGTCAATTCTATTACGGATTGTCTCGAGTGCCTGATCAGTAGCATTGTCTTTTATTCTCCTCGCCTCTTTGTCAGAAATACGATATTCCAAAATATTATCTGCTTTTACCAATGACAACATTGGATAGTTGTTTTCAATAATCTTTCTTATATCAGAATTTGAAGGAGTAATCGTAATACTTAGTCCACTTACATCCACATTAGCTTGTATATTTTTTTTTGCAAATAATTCTTTTAGCCCTAAAGAGTATCGCTCTGTAGTTATTTCAACTGCCTTTTCTCCTTCGACCTCGAATACAAGATGAAGACCTCCTTGAAGGTCAAGTCCAAGAACAATGCCCTTATGTGGCATATTTTTCTTCCACCATTCGGGCATATATTGAAAAAACAAAGTATTTGGTAAGAAAAAAATGATTGCAAGAACTACAGTTGAAGATATAAGAACTAACCGCCAGAGAACCTTTTTTTTCATTTAACTCCTGCCTTAATCTTCATCTGAAGAGGCTCTCAGGGCAGCTACATAGGCCTTACCAATTTTCACTTTAACATTTTCAGCAATTTTAACTGTGATGGTATTAGTGCCAACTGATTCGATAACACCGTATATGCCACCTGAAGTAATAATCTTATCTCCTTTTTTAAGATTTTCTATCATAGTCCTGTGTTCTTTAGCCCTTTTCTGTTGAGGTCTTATGAGGAGAAAATAGAAAATCACAAATATAAGAATAAGAGGGATAAGGCTACTTATAAGCCCTCCAGCACCACCTTGTCCTCCTTGAGGAGCTGGTCCCATTGCATAGGCTATATCTAAAAAATTGAAAAACATTTAACACCTCCAAAAGTTTTGAATGATAATATACCTTCTTTGAAGATTTTTTATCAACCTTTATTAGAAAAATGTGATGCTACTATTTTGAAATGTCACTTTTTGGTTATTCTCTTTCCCTTAAGGGATAGGTCATTACATCCTATTTTTGGGAAGGAGGATAACCACATGAGTAAGTTAGTAGTAACTATGCGTGATATTCAAAGATACAAGGTGTTAACAGAGGTTATTGAGGAGAAACTTACTGTTGTAGAAGCTTCGGAACTGCTTTCTTTGAGCTACAGGCATACCCTCAGGCTAAATCTTTAATTCAATCTTAGATATCCCCGCCTCATCAAATGTAGCCATTTCTTTATATATCTTTAATCCGGCTTCTATGATAGTTAATGCAAGGGCTGCACCAGTTCCTTCACCAAGTCTTAAATCAAGGTCAAGTATCGGCTTAATCCCTATTTTATCAAGAATGGCTTTATGACCTTTTTCCACAGAATTATGCGCAGCGAACATGTAATCTTTTGTATTTGGTTCAATAGAATAGGCTATAAGAGCACCTGCTGTTGATATGAAACCATCTATAACAACAGGTATTTTCTTTGCAGAGGCACCTAATATAAGACCAGCAATGCCTCCAATTTCAGCTCCACCGACTTTTGAGAGAATGTCAATTGGATCAGAAATGTCAGGCTTATTAAGTAAAATAGCCTTTTCTATTACCATAATTTTTTTTCTTAATAAAATATCATCAATTCCTGTGCCTCTACCTGTTACTTCAGAAATCGGTTTACCTGTTAATAAAGAAGCAATTGCAGATGATGGTGTTGTATTTCCAATTCCCATTTCACCTGTGCAGAAAATCTTATAGCTTTTATTTGCATATTCAATTGCAATCTCTATCCCTGTCTCAATGCATTTTATCGCTTCATTCCTTGTCATAGCAGGATAATTCTTAATGTTTTTAGTGCCATAGATAATTTTCCTTGTGACAAAATAGCAATTCCCAGAAATATGGATGGATTTCTCAAAATCATGCTTAACACCTAAATCAATGACAACAACATCTGCGCTTGCATGTCTTGCAAGAACATTTATGCCTGCTCCACCATTAATAAAATTAAAGATCATTTGTTTTGTAACTTCTTGAGGATATGCGCTTACTCCTTCTTCTGTAACTCCATGATCTCCTGCGAAAACAAAAATAACTTTTTTATCTATTACAGGATTTAAATTTTCTGTTATAGCCACAAGTCTTTTTGCAATTTCTTCAAGTCTTCCAAGACTTCCAGGCGGTTTTGTAAGATTATCAAGTCGTTTTTGGGCAAGAGCATACCAATTTTTATCAATAGGTTGTATGTCCCTTAATGTGCTATTTAATAACTCCAATTATTACCCTCGTGGTTAACTATTATCATTTTAGTTTTAAAGATTGTCCTGCTATTAAAAGATATACTTCATCAGCTATATCTGATACTCTTTGATTTAAAAACCCTAATAGATCTCTAAACCTTCTTGCCAATTCATTGTCTGGAACTATGCTCATACCTACTTCATTTGAGACGATAAACATATTACATCCATTAGAACACTTTATAGATTTAATTACTTTTATAATTTTCTTAATCTCGGTTTCTATAATATTTGTATTAAATTCCGTGGTATTCGATCTTTGCATAATATTCGAAAGCCACAAAGTCAAACAATCTATTACAATTGTGCTGTATTCATCTTTTATATCTTTGATAATATTTCCAATCTTTAGAGGTTCTTCAAATGTAACCCAATCATTTCCTCGAGCTTGCTTATGTTTCTCAATCCTTTCTCTCATTTCTTTATCTAATGCCTCAGCAGTAGCTATGAAAGCTTTTTTACCCCCTATCTTAGCCGCTCTCACAAGAGCAAAACTACTCTTGCCGCTTCTTGCGCCACCAATGATAAATATTACCTTTTTATTTTTATTCAACGATATTCCCTCCCTATCATTGGATGTAAAATGTTAACTATCTCTTTCAAAGCTTTAACAAAGCTTGTAGGAGTAGGGTTACACAATTTGTCAGAATCCATAATGTAAATTCTATTATTCCTTACTGCATTTATACTCTTATACCTCTGCCACGCCTTTTTTTCGTCTTCTCCAACGATTCCCATCGTAGTAATTATGATCACATCAGGATTACTTCTAATTACCTCCTCACGGTTTAGAAGACCATATTCACCTGAAGGCCCAATATTTATACCCCCAGCGAATTCAATGAGATCATTTACAAAAGAATTTTTTGATGCTACCCATAAAGGCTTAGCACCTACCTGAACAAGTACTCTAGGCTTGGGTAATCCAATAACTTTTTTTTGAATAAACAATATATCCTTCTTAGATTTATTAAGAATCTCCCTTGCTTCTTTTTCCTTACCTACAAGCTTGCCTAATTTTAAAAATTGCTCACAAACTTCATTAAAACTTTTTGCCGAAGGAAATGTTACTATCCTGATTCCTAATCTTTTTAATTTTTCTTTTTTTGCTTTATTTAATAAAGGAGTCACTAAAACTAAATCCGGATTTAAGCTAATTAATTTCTCAATATTTACATCTATCACTGTCCCAATTTTTTCTTTTCTTTTTGCATTTTCTGGTTTATCACAAAATATGGTATTAGCGACTAATCTGTCGTCTACTCCTAATAAGTACAATTCTTCAGTTATAGAAGGCGCTAACGATATTATCCTTTTAGGAAATTTATCTTGACCATGAGAAGATATGCAAAGAATAAGAGAACAAAAAACAGTGAACAGAAGACAAATTTTTCTGACTTCTGGCTTCTTTCTTCTCACTTCTGACAAATTAATATATCCTTTCAACTTTATACCTTACTTTTACTCCGAAATGAAGGATGGAGACATTTTTTAAATATTTTTCTGCCCTTATTTTTGCTTCTTCTAAATCTTCTTGGGTTGGCCTCCTAAATTTATCCTTCCCATTAAAATAAGCATTAGTTGGGATATAGCCATCAATACGGTAAGGGATATTCTTATCGACACTTCCAATAAAACAAGCTATCCTTTCAATCTCTTCTTTATCGATATATTCAGGAATAAGAATGCTTTCTGCCCGCAAGAAATAAATGGAGTAATACTTTCTAAAGTTTTCAAGGACTCTTTCTGGATTATCTTTTCCCGTAAAATCTTTAAAGAGACTCTTTGTAATTGCCTTAATACTTACACAGACCTCATCAATTGCCTTATCTTCTATAAACTCATAACCATTGGTAAGGAAGATATTATAAGTAGAAAATCTTTCTTTTAAGATTCTTGCCAGAGGTAAAAAATCTCTATCTTGTGTTGGCTCCCAACCCAAAAAGATTACCCTTTTAAAAGAGAAGGGTTCTAAGTAAGATATAACCTCTTCTTGTGATAATGTTTTATTTTTAGTTTGCCTCGGCGTTTCATCTAAATGGCAATCCTCAGGATGATATTTACTAATGCACCCCTGGCAGGAAAAATTACAGCCACCACCCAGATAAAGACAAATCTCTTTTAGCTCAGGCGTATAAGTTATGTGGTATACTCCCATAGTTTCCTGTATTTCAAGAAGTTAGAATTTGATTCAGTTTTATTTTTTTAAAAAATTGTTCTGTGTTAATTAGGTAAAAGCTCCAAAAACCAATGTTTATCCTTTAAAACTTTTTCGCCAACTGTAAACTCAATAACGTTTTTAAAAATAGGGCCATCATAGACAAAGGTGTGGTATTCGCCTCTTTCACCGCAGAGGTCAACATCGCCTATAGCTTTTAAACCTTCTATGAACTTCCCATTTATCTCTCGGCCCAGCCATTCTTCACCTAAAAAGTCAGCATTAGTAGCCACGACTATGGCCTTGAAACCTGCTTGAATAAATTCCTCAAGTAGTTTTTCTCTTTCTTCTTTCCATAAGGGTAAAATCGGCCTTATGCCTATTTCCTTACAAACCCTTTCTACCCAATCTCTGTGCCCTTGAAGGTCAATATCTCCAAAT
The DNA here is from genome assembly GCA_964404225.1 of uncultured Nitrospiraceae bacterium. Lineage (GTDB taxonomy): Bacteria > Nitrospirota > Thermodesulfovibrionia > Thermodesulfovibrionales > SM23-35 > Kmv42. The sequence goes on along the minus strand of CAYOJI010000051.1, from coordinate 408 downwards.
ACACCTGCTTCAATGCCATCTTTTTCTAAATCTGAAACAGCCCTTTTAAATTCTTCTTCATAAGTTTTCCAGGTAGTCTTTCTCTGGACAATAGGAATCCCTATCGCTTCTGCTTGTAGCTTTAATAATTTTGAACTAACCCCATGTGAGCGAGAATGCTTGCCATCTTCTGATACCATATTCAAAAGGTATTTAACCTCAAAGTCATCGATGTTCTTTGCCCTATAGCAGGCTAAAGATGTATCCTTACCGCCACTCCAGGAAACAAATGCTTTCATCTTCTTTATATCCTCCAATTCAACACATACCCGCAAATTTTACAGTGAAAAGCGGTACGCTCCATTCCTGCTCCGCATCCTAGGCATTCCTTCTGTGTACCCTTGGGTTTTGGAATTTCTCCTATTTCTT
>CAYOJI010000050.1:10601-15627 GCA_964404225.1 uncultured Nitrospiraceae bacterium | reverse complement strand
CACTCAGGGAGCGAAGGGACATGCCCCCTAATTTGGCTTTTTAATATCCCCTTAAAGATTTGCTACTTCCGAATAGTTGTAAGCATAACCAATTCTGTGATGAATAAAAGAGGCTCAACTCATATGCCTTTGTGATGTTTACATTAGTTTACTTGTCATTTAAAATCATAGTCCTTATAATTCAAAAGTATGTATAAAAAGATACTCGCTACAGTCAATGAGTTTACAAACTCTGAGATAGCTTCACGTTATGCAATAGCGCTTGCAAAGGCGTGTCAAGCAAAACTCTTCTTAATTTTTGTTGCAGAAGAAAAAATTAATAAAGATATTTTTAAACATGCCGAATCAGCTCTTGAGAGACTTTTTCTGGAAGCAAGGGAAAGTGATATCGAGGTAGAAGGCATTACAGAAAAAGGGGATCCCTTTAAAAAAATTGAAGAGGCCGTTAAAAAAGACCGTATCGATATTGTTTTTACTGCTACCCGGAGAGAGGATGTAAATAGACGCTTTTTTGTGAAAACACTGGCTAGGAAATTTATGATAAAACTACCTTGCTCCGTGGCTACAGTCAGAGTGGTTCGCATGGGAAAAATTCATCCCAAAAATATCCTTGTTCCTTTGAGAGGTCATATAACCCATCTTGAAGAAAGGGTATACTTTATTGCAAAACTTGCGCAGGCTTTTAACACATCGGTAACACTTTTTCATCTATCCAGTCCTATAACAACTTTTTTTCATGGTGAGATACATTTAAAACCTGCTCAGAGGGAGGAATATATCCCAAAGGATATACAACAATTCACTGAATGCTTGCATAGATATAGAATAAAACACGAAAAAAAGACAGGATATGGTGCAGTTTCAAGGGCTATAACTATAGAAGCTGCACATACAAGAAATGACCTCATAATAATGGGAGCGAGTGAAAGGAGCCTTCTTAAAAGTGTAATTCGCGGTAATCCTGTAGAAGAAGTTTTAAGAGAAACGCCGTGTAATCTCATAATATTTAGGCCGAAACCCTGATATTTTTGAAATTTGTTATATGAGTATTCAATACGCATATATTCATTAAGTTATGAAAATACAGAATCTATCAAGGGAAGAAGTCTTTAAAACTTTGCTTACCTCTGATAGTGGACTCACTGAAGATGAAGCAAGAAGACGACTCCATGAATATGGTTTCAATGAAATAAAAGAAGTCAGGAAAAAGCCTTTATACCGTAAGTTTCTTTCACAATTTACACATTTTTTAGCAATACTCCTCTGGATCGCTTCTCTTCTATGCTTTCTCTCGGAATACCTAAATCCCGGGGAAGGCATGTTATCTCTTGGATTGGCAATACTTGGTGTTATATTCATAAACGCAATATTTACTTTTATCCAAGAGTACAGAGCGGAAAGGGCGATTGATGCCCTGAAGAAACTCCTCCCATTCAATGTAAAAGTTGTAAGAGAAGGATCGATTAAAGAGATACCTGCACGAGAAGTAGTTCCTGGAGATGTATTTTTACTTAATGAAGGAGATAAAATTCCAGCTGATGCACGGCTTATTGAAACAAACCGTTTAATGGTAAATAACGCCCCTCTTACCGGTGAGTCTGAATCTAAAATTCGAACCCATCACCCCTTTGAAGGAGATTCCCTCGAAAGCCCGAATATAGTCTTCGCAGGTACAATGGTTGTAAGTGGTTCTGGGAAGGCTGTAGCATTCTCTACAGGTATGTCAACAGAGTTTGGCAAGATTGCACATCTCACGAGCGGTCTTGAGGTAGGGTTAAGTCCTTTGCAGAAAGAGATAATAAAGGTAACAAGGATAGTTGCATTTATTGCTGTAACCTTGGGTATTTTATTTTTTGCTATCGGGACTTTTATGGGAAAAACATTCTGGCATAACTTCATATTTGCTATAGGTATTATTATCGCTAATGTCCCTGAAGGTCTACTGCCCACTGTAACATTATCCTTGGCGATGGGGAGTCAAAGGATGGCAAAAAAGAAAGCCCTGATAAAAACACTCACATCAGTTGAAACCCTTGGCTCTGTAACTGTAATATGCACTGACAAAACAGGAACGTTAACACAAAATAAGATGGAGGTCAGGAAAATATGGACTTTGGATAATAAAAAGCCTTCAGTCGAATGGCTCATGAAAATTGGTTATTTATGCAATAATGCATCCTTTAAAAATAACAAATATAGTGGCGATCCAACAGAAATCGCAATTTTAAAGGCAGCAAGAGAAAATATTGGAGATATAGTAATAGATAGGATTAACGAAATCCCTTTTGATTCAGAAAGAAAACGTATGACTACGATTAATATAATGGATAATGAAATATTTGTTTTGACAAAAGGGGCATTAGAAACAGTCTTGCCACTCTGTAAAAATCTCTTTACAGAGAAAGAAATAAAAGAATTGACTAACAGAGACATCACAATTTTGAGACAGGCTTATAATTCGTTTATGAATGAGGGATTAAGAGTCATCGCCTTTGCTTTTAAAAAAATGGTTAATAATACTGATTCAATCAATATAAAAGATGAGGACATCGAGTCAAATCTCACTTTTGTTGGGCTTATGGGCTTAGAAGATCCACCAAGACCCGAGGTTTATGAAGCTATAAAAAAATGCCATGGAGCTGGTATTAGGGTCATTATGCTCACAGGAGATGCGAGCAAAACAGCAGCTGCGATAGCAAAACAGATAGGTCTTATTAACGAAAATGCGATCACTATTGAAGGCATTGAATTAGATTCCATGAACGATAGTTCTTTAAAAGAACTCCTTTTATCAAAAGAGGTTATCTTTGCAAGGATGTCCCCAAGACATAAATTGAGAATAGTATCCATCCTTAAAGACGAAGGGGAAAGGGTGGCAGTAACTGGTGATGGTGTAAATGATGCACCTGCATTAAAAAAAGCGGACATAGGTATTGCAATGGGAATAGCTGGAACAGATGTAGCAAAGGAGGCATCTGATATGGTTTTATTAGATGACAATTTTGCAACTATTGTAAATGCTATAGAAGAAGGAAGGGCAGTCTTTGAAAATATAAGAAAATTTATAAGTTACATCTTTGCATCCAATATCCCCGAGATCGTTCCATATATTGCCTATGTACTTTTTAAGATCCCTCTTCCACTCACGATTATGCAAATTCTTGCAATAGACCTTGGAACCGATATGTTTCCGGCGCTTGCCCTTGGTGCCGAAAGACCATCAAGGGAGCTGATGAAACAGCCTCCAAGAAGTCCTGATGAGAGGCTGTTGAATTTCAAAATATTAAGTCGCTCTTATTTATTTTTGGGTCCTATCGAGGCATTTGCAGGACTTTTTGGATTCTTCTGTGTCCTTAAAACAGGTGGCTGGCAATGGGGCGAAATGCTCACCCCAAATAATGTTCTCTATATGCAAGCAACAACTGCATGTCTTGGAGCTATTATAATAACTCAGATAGGGAATGTCTTTGCTTGCCGTTCATTCAAGGAGTCTATTATTAAGCTTGGATTTTTAACAAACAAGTTAATTTTACTTGGAATCTTAATGGAAATTGCTATTTCAATTTTCATAATCTATCATCCATGGGGGAATAAAATCTTCGGCACCGCACCTCTTGAGCCTAAGTCATGGCTAATCCTTTTGCCTTTTGGAATTATACTCCTTATCGCAGAAGAGATACGAAAATTTCTCGTAAATAGGTTCTAATATGACATATTTTGTCAATAATATTTATTTCTTTAGTTCTTATCTGTTTAATATCAATGAGTTAGAAGAAGATCTTTGGCACAAAATATGCTTTATCTTTAATAGAGGGTTTTGAAAATGCTTTATAAGAAGATTATAAAATTTGCAGGACAAAAATTAAATATTTTTGCCAAAACTAAAAAATTCATTTTGAAATATTTAAGATATAAAGATGATAGCCCATATTCAGATGAGAGATTCATTGGATATGAAGCTTTTATAGCAAACTATGTTGATAAATATAAGTAAATGTGATTAAGGAAATAATATTATGTATGATCTTGAAATATTCGAAGATATTTTAAGTGAACTTGACAAATTGAGACAATGGTGTGAAGAGATTGAAGAAAGATTGCGATGGGTCGAAGAGACTATAAGACAATCAAGAAGAGGAGTAAGCATAGAAGTCCCACAGTGGTATAAATCTTGGCTGAGTGGAAAAATCGACTCATGAGAGATATTATGGAACTTAGAAACGATGTAGATCGACTTTCTATCTCTACAAAAAGAGAACAAGTCAAAAAGTTACTCTTAATATTAATGGAATCACCTTTTTATATGACACTTTCAGTTAAGGAAAGATACCAACTTCTAAAAAAACTTTTAGAAAATTATCCTTCCTTTTTCGAAGGTCTGAATTAATCTAAATAATTCACTACGCATATTAAAAGATATAAGCTTTTAAATTATAAAAGGTATGGATTAAGAACGTTTATCAATAATAGAAATCAGTGAATCGGCGTCTTTATAGCCAGGGATCAGGCTACCATTAGGCAATATTATTGCAGGGGTTCCATTTATACCAAGTTTTTCTCCTAATTTTATATTCTCGTCAATAACAGTAGTATCACAAGACGGCTTAGGAATCTGCTTTTTTGCAAAGGCATCTTCAAGGAGAAAAAGGGATTTCTCACAAACAATAGCCTTTGATTTTTCATAAGCGTTTGGATGTATTTTCAATGGATACATTTTTATATTAAATACAATGTCTTTTCTTTTTTCTATAACCTTCTTCATCTCCTGATGAAGTTTTGCACAATAAGGTCAATCAGGATCTGTAAAGACTATAACCCTGTGTTTTGCATCTTTTTTACCTAAAATAAGTGTGTCTTCAAGGGGGATTAAAGAAACATCAATTTTATTAATCTCAAGATATCTCTCCTGAGTCAAATTGTCTTTAGTTTTAATGTTAAAAATCTGCCCAGCTATGACAAGTTTTTTTGAATAATCAACATAATATAAATTCTTCTTCCCTTTTGTTTCGGCTGTTATTTCCCACAC
>CAYOJI010000050.1:0-10591 GCA_964404225.1 uncultured Nitrospiraceae bacterium | reverse complement strand
ACACTCCTTTAATAGGACTCTGGTTAAACTCAAGAACTTTTATATCAGGAACAACCTCTTTCAATACATTTGATGCCTCAACATTTGAAAGCTTATGACACTTAGAACATTGATGATCAACTTTATCATTACTGTATAAAGGGGGCTGAGATAAAAAAGTTATGAATGAAATTAGAATAAGGAATATTAATATCTTAAACCTTCGCATTAAGTATTATACCATTATTTTAAAAATTTTTTTTAAAGTTATAATTCTTTAAGTTTTTCTGCCTCATAGTGTGTAATCAAGGCATCTATTATCTCATCGAGTTCACCCTCGAGCACTTGATCGAGTTTATGAAGTGTAAACCCGATTCTATGATCAGTAACCCTGTTTTGAGGGAAATTATATGTCCTTATCTTTTCACTTCTATCACCCGTTCCTACCTGGGTTCTCCTTTCCATCGCTCTTTCTCTTTCTTTTTTTTCCATCTCCATCTCATAAAGCCTTGAGCGAAGAACTTTCATTGCCTTCTCTTTATTTTTTATCTGAGACCTTTCATCCTGACATTGCACAATTAAACCCGTCGGGATATGAACTATCCTGACCGCAGAATAAGTAGTATTAACTCCCTGGCCACCGGGGCCGGAAGAACAGAATGTATCTATTCGCAAATCCTTCTCATCAATTTTTACATCTATTTCTTCTGCCTCAGGAAGGACCGCGACGGTCGCTGCTGATGTATGAATCCTGCCTGATGCTTCTGTAACAGGCACCCGTTGAACTCTATGAACACCGCTTTCATATTTAAGTCTACTATAAGCATTTTTGCCCTGTATAGATGCAATTACTTCTTTAATACCACCAAGTCCTGTAGAGTTTATGTCTATCATCTCAACTTTCCATTTTTTATATTCTGCATATTTCATGTACATCTTAAAAAGGTCAGCAGCAAAGAGAGCCGCTTCTTCCCCTCCTGTTCCTGCTCTTATTTCAAGTATAACGTTCTTTTCATCGCGCGGATCTTTAGGAAGTAACATTAATTTAAGTTCATTCTCTATCTTAGGTTTTTTTTCCTTCAATTCATTAAGTTCTGCTTGTGCTAGCTCTCTTAAATCACCATCGCCGCCTTTTAAAAGCTCCTCAGCCTCCTTAATATCAGATAGTAATCTGTTATATTCTCGGATCTTATCTACCAAAGGCTGAAGTTCTGCCTGTTCTTTTGAATACTTCTGAAGTTCGGACGGCTTCGATAAAATCTCAGGATCTGTCAAGATTTTTGTCAATTCTTCATACTTATCTTCTATTATTTTCAGTTTTTCAAACATTTGCTTCCTCTACAATTAAAACTTCTTCGAGAGCCTTTAAAGCAACTTCAATTTGTGAATCATTAGGCTCTCGCGTTGTCAGTTTCTGTAAAAGTAAACCCGGTTTTATCAGGATATTAATAATAAAATTATTTTTCATATTTGCGGATAATTTCAAAATTTCATACGAAAGACCAGCAATTAAAGGTATAAGAATTACCCTTGATAAAAATTTATGCATAAATGGCCATCCCTGCGGAATAAATGAAAAGGTAAATATACTAACAATCATAACTATAAGCAAAAAACTTGTGCCGCAACGCGGATGTAAGGTACTATGCTTTTTTATATTATTCAATGTTAAGTTTTTACCATCTTCATATGCATGTATAACTTTGTGTTCTGCCCCATGATATTCGAATATACGCCTCATTTCTTTCCAGCATCCTACTATTAGTATGTAAAATAAGAAAACTAAAATCCTTATAATTCCATCAACAAGATTGAAGAGAAAGGAACTATTAGAAACAGCTATAAAAAAGAGTCCTATTAGTTTGGTTATATACAAAGGTAGTAAAATAAACAATAAAATTCCAATAGTTATAGAAAGGCCGATAGTAAATCCCATAGCAAATGTATTCAATTTTTTTCCGTCTTCCTCATATGCCTTACTTGCAGAATATTCAATGGCTTTTATCCCTATTGAAAGGGCGTAAAACAGAGCAATGACCCCTCTTATCAAAGGAAAGCTAAAAAATTTGGGCAATCTTTTTAGCTCCTCTTTCTTAATATGAATGTCCCCATTAGGCGATCTTACTGCAACAGACCATACCTTTTTCCCTTTCATCATAACGCCTTCTATGACTGCTTGTCCGCCAATATTTTTCATATGCATTCGTAAAAAAGCCGTTAGCCACATCATCGATAGGACTAACGACTTTTTTTATTTAATTTTATCTATTTTTCGTTATCTGAAGACGTCTTTTTATATTTTTTCCTGAACTTCTCTACCCTGCCCTCAGCATCTACTATCTTTTGCTTTCCGGTAAAAAATGGGTGACACTTTGAGCAAATGTCAATCCTTATTTGAGGCTTCGTTGACCTCGTTATAAATGTTTCTCCACATGCACAGACAACTTTAGCTTCTTTATATTCTGGATGAATTCCTTCTTTCAATCTTTCCTCCTTTGAAAAATAAATTAAAGAATTACTAATAATTTAATAGATTTTTATATTTTTAGCAATACGTACGTACGTTGATATCTTGTAGTAAGCATCTAAAATTTAGGCCTGAGGATAGAAATAGGTGGGGGTGAAAGGACATCTCCCCCAAAAACCACAGTAAGCCTAAATTTTAGATGCTTACTATCTTATATCAATCTTGGATTTTTAACTTTTAAAATTTCTTTTGCCCTTTCTATATCAGACCTTATTTGCTTTTCGAGACTGGGAATATCGGGGAAAAGACGCTCATTCCTAATTCTATCGATAAAGTATATTCTCATCTTTTTCCCAAGAATGTTATCTGAAAAATTAAATAGATGGACCTCATAGCTTGTAGCAGAATTGCCAAAAGTAGGATTCTTACCTATATTTGCGACACCGTCATAAATATGGTCATTTAATCCTACCCTGACAGCATATACCCCCTCTTTAGGTGAAATCTCTACAGGTGTCGTAATATTAGCTGTGGGGATATTCAAAAGTTTTTTGCCCCTACCTTTCCCCCTTATCACCGTCCCCTCGATAGAATAAGCTCTCCCCAATAAATTTGACACACCGTTAACATCGCCTCTAATAAGAAGATTCCTGACATTACTGCTACTAACAATTATTCCTTTAACCTTAGCATACCTGACTACCCTGATATTAAATCCGAATTTCTTACTCCTTCTCCGAAGAATGTCTACATTTCCTTTCTTACCTTTTCCAAAGGTATAATTAGAACCAACTATTATTTCTTTCGCATTAATTTTATTTACAAGAATATCCTTAATAAATTCATCAGGTAATAAATTAGCAAATTTCTTGTCAAATTTTATACAAAGTAAAACATCTATACCTGTACTTTCTATAAGTTTTGCTTTTTCCTCAAATGGTGTAAGTAATTTAATATCTTTTTCTGGTGATAGTACTTTAACAGGATGTGGCTCGAACGTCATAACCATCGAGGTTCCTTTTATTTCATTGGCTCTTTCAACAACCTTCGAAAATATTTTCTGATGACCAAGATGAACTCCGTCAAAATTTCCTATTGTCAAAACTGTATTTGGATAGCTTTTATTTAATGCCTCTAAACCTTTTATTATCTCCATTTTCTGCTCCTCTTAAAAGTTCATTAAAAATCTTTTGAACCTGTGCTTCCGTATCAGAAATTGACCCACTATTATCTATAACAAAATCTGCATTTTCAATCTTTTGCTGAATAGGAAGCTGAGATTTCAATCTTAGCTTCGCTTCCTGCCTATTAATCCCCTTCGCCTCAAGACGTCCTAAAGCTATGTCTTCAGTTGTATATACTGTGATTTTTTTATCAAATAAATCTTCATATCCTTTTTCGAAAAGTAAAGGGATTTCGACTATTATAATTTTGTCTTTATTGTTTATTTGTCTTAAAAAAGAGTTTATTTTTTCGAATACAAGAGGATGTAACAAATCCTCTAATAAATTTTTTATTTTAATATTTTTAAATATAATATTTGCAACTTTTTCTTTGTTAAGGCTTCCATTTTGGTTAAATACCTCATCTCCTAAAATTTCTCTAACTTTCTCAATTACTCGTCTTTCTAAAAGCAATGACCTTACGATCTCATCTGTATCTATAGCAATGGCACCGAACTTTTCAAACATTTTTAAAATGGTACTCTTGCCCATTCCATAATTTCCTGTAAGCCCAACGAGAAGCACGATAATTATTATACATCTTGTTTATATTATTTTTGTTGAAAAGAAGTTACTGATACTGTTTTAACCTATATTATTCACAAAAATTTACTCATGAATTTATGAATAAAGTGGGGTTAATCATAAAATTGGCTGTCTCAAAGATATTTCTTGAATTAAAATTTCTCGAGATACTTGCCAAGCAGCAAGTTTAGCTCAATATAACCATCACCTTTTCACCGACTTTAATTCCTGAGGATAAAGAGGCATTACCCTTGTAAATAAAAAACTCGAGATAACCAAAGCTGTTAATTATTGAATAAAGGTGATCATTTTTACCTTCAGAATAATAACTCATTAGTGGGGCCTCAGTGTCTTTTATAAAAATTTTAAGTTTTTTGTCTGCATTAATGTTTAACAGTTTTTCTATCTCTATAGCAGGGATATTAGTTATCAGATTACCAAAACCGTCTATGTAAATCACTTCACCTTCAATTATATTGTCTGCATGCTTTATTACAATAGGCGTATCTATGCTCACATAGTCTTGAATTTGTTCACCAAAATTTGATATTTCTATCCCTCTCGAAAGCCAACCTGCTACAGGTGCAAATACATCTCTCCCGTGGAATGTTGAACTTCTCTTAGGTAAAAAATAATGTTCTGAAGTGATGTTAATTACTATAGGATTTTCACCTATTTTGTATATGCGGGAAAAAACACCATTATCAGGTCCGACAAAATAATGATTCTCCGTAGCAACAAGTATAGCCCTTCGGGAAGAACCAACACCTGGGTCAACTACTACCACATGGATTGTTTTGCGAGGGAAAAAAGAGAAACAATTCTCAATCACAAAAGCAGCTTCTATTATATTATGAGCACTTATTCTATGGGTAATATCCACTATGGTTGTATGAGGATTTATATTGAGTATAACGCCTTTCATAATTCCAACAAAGGGATCTTTATCCCCAAAATCTGTTGTTAGGGTTATCACAGGATTACCCATAATTAATAGCACCTATGATGTCGGTTATATTTCTTATATTTTTTTTCTTTAAATAACCTTCTATACCCTCAATAATTTCGACGGTAGTTTTTGGATTGATAAAATTAGCTGTCCCGACCTGGATAGCGGTAGCTCCAGCCAGCATAAACTCTATTGCATCCTTAGAATTCATTATTCCGCCAATGCCAATAACTGGAATCTTTACTGACTTCGACGCCTCCCAAACCATTCTCACTGCTACAGGTCTTATTGCCGGTCCAGACAACCCCCCTGTTATATTAGCAAGCTTTGGTCTCCGTGTTTCTATATCAATACACATTGCTGGTATCGTGTTTATTAATGATATTGCATCACTACCTGAACCTTCAGCTATTTTTGCAATCTCTTGGATGTTAAATATATCAGGGGATAACTTTGTAATCAGAACCACATTTTTTATTGACCTTTTCACCTTTATTATGAGTCTTTCAAGGGTCTTTTTATTTAAGCCAAAGAGTATCCCGCCTTTCTTAACATTTGGACAGGAAACGTTTAATTCGATTCCGTCGATTCCCGTCTCGTCTAGTTCCTCAGCAATCTTCACATATTCATTTACTGAACTACCGAGGATATTAACTATGATCTTGGTTTCAAATTTTTTAAGATATGGGAGTTTCTTATCCACAAAACTTCTTAATCCTATGTTCTGTAGACCAATTGCATTCAACATGCCACATGGTGTCTCACATATTCTCGGAGGTGGATTGCCCTCCATTGGTTTTAGAGATATACCTTTAACAACAATTGCACCAAGCTTATTTAGGTCAATAAATTCTGCATATTCCTCACCATATCCGAATGTACCCGAGGCAGTCATGACTGGATTTTTCAGGTATAATTTTCCTATTCTGACAGATAAATTAATCATAATCTAACCCATTTTATTCATAAATTCATGAGTAATTGGCAGATGCAGTATTTCTCTCATTCTCGGCTCGATATAATCGAGCCTCAGAGGAAAATTCTTTCTTCGAAAGAATTTAAAACCGCTCAAATACTGCATCTGCCAAAATTTTTGTGAATAATATGGGCTAAAAGGTCAAGTAATTTGCCCAGAGAAAGATTTATCACTCTATCCAAATAATAAAGAGATATTTGCTTCATTTAATCAAAATTATATCACATAGTCAGTATGTTAGAAAAAGGACTTCTACACACATAGAATTTATTATGTTTTTATATGTTTCGAAGGATTAATAAAACTCTTTAAGGGTCTCTTCAATCTTTGAAATATTAAAGGATTGTTTTACAAGGGGGATATCTTTTATTATGGGTATCTTTTCTTCCAAAATTGGCCGATTATTTTTATATATAATTCCAAGGGGTATTTTTTCATCCCACTCCAATGCTTTCTTAAATGCCGCTATCCGATCCTCTGAGTTATAATTAGATTCTATTTGATAAACCCTCTTTTTATACCATTCATATGTATTAATCTTGTTGAACGTTACACATGGTTGTAAAATATCTAATAATGCAAACCCCTTATGTTTTATAGCTTCCTTCATCAGAATTTTTAAATGTTCTACTTCTCCCGCGAACCCCCTTGCGACAAAGCTACAATCATTTGCTATTGCTAATGCTAAGGGATTCAGTTTTTCTGATAAAACTCCAAAGGGGTAGTTTTTAGTGACCATTCCTTCTACACTTGTAGGTGAAGGTTGACCCTTTGTAAGACCATACACATGGTTGTTATGTACAAACATTTTGACATTGATATTTCTCCTCATAGCATGTATTAAATGATTGCCGCCTTCTCCATAACAGTCACCGTCGCCGGCAATTGCTATCACAAGCATCCTATGATTAGAGAGCCTAATACCAGTTGCAACTGGAAGTGTCCTTCCGTGAAGACCATTAAATGTATTACATTTAATATAGTGTGGAAATTTACCCGCCTGTCCTATTCCTGAGACAATTATAAATTGATGAGGTTCTATATCTAATTCTAAAAGGGCCTCTTTGAATGCTTTAAGGATCGCAAAATTTCCACATCCGGGACACCAAGCAGGTGTATTCCCTCTATAATCTTCTAATGTAGGCATAGATTTCTTCTCTCAGACCCTCAACTGTAAAGGGTCTTCCGTCATATTTGTTAATTTTATGTTTAAATTCAAAACCAGTTTCAGCCCTCAAGAGCCGGGCAAATTGCCCGGTAGCATTATTTTCTACACAAATACTGTGTCTTGCATGTTTTAGAGGCTTTAAAAAATCGGACTTTTCTAAGAGAGGAAAAGGAAATATCTCTGTAAAATGTAGCATACCCATACTTATATTATCCTTTAACAAAATATCCACTACTTCTTTTATTACACCATAAGTAGAACCCCATCCTGTAATCAAAATTTCTGGATCATTATCGCCATAAAAGTAGGGTGCAGAAATTTCTGTTTTTAAAAGGGGTAATTTTTTAAAAAGTCGCTTTTGGACCATTTTAATTCTTGTCTCAGCATCTTCGATTATATGACCATCTTCATCATGTTCATCACTGTCTGTAACTACCACATGTCTTGCATCTCCAGGAACTCCTAAGAGTGAAACGCCCGTCTCTGTAAAAGCATGTCGTTTGTAGTTATCAATTTTTTCAAAATCATTGCCCCTGATTCGGTAATCCTTAAAATTAATCTTACTCAGATCAAAATTGTCAAAAGTCCATTCGGAATCTGCAAGATATTGATCAAAAATTATAAAAGCAGGTATCTGATATTTTTCAGCCATGTCAAATGCTTTATTTGTCAGATAAAAAGCCTGTTTTGGGGTGCCTGGCGCAAAAACAACCCGTGGGAATTCTCCGTGTGCAGAGTGTATCACAAATAATAAATCTGCCTGTTCTGTCCTTGTAGGTAAACCTGTAGCAGGAGCGGGTCTTTGTCCGAGTCCTATAACAACTGGCGTTTCTGTCATACCAGCCAAAGATAATCCTTCAACCATTAAGGCAAAGCCACCTCCAGCCGTACCCGTCATAGCTCTAACACCTGCATATGAAGCACCTATTGCCATATTAATTGCTGATATTTCGTCCTCTGCCTGTTCAACAATGATACCATAATCAATTTCCTTTGATGCAAGATAATTCATAATCCCTGTTGATGGGGTCATTGGATAAGCAGAATAGAACTTACATCCTGATGCTATAGCCCCTAATGCAATAGCCTCAATGCCCGAAATTAACATCTTAGGTTCGGATAAACTTTCAATTGAAAATGCACATTGTAAACAATTTTTTATACTAAAATCATATCCTGCAGAAGCTGCTTTTATATTAGCATTAACAATGTCTTGCCCTTTCTTTTTGAAAGTGTTCTCTATAATTCCTAACAGGATGTCCAAATTAATCTTTAATAATCCTAATACCGCTCCAATTGCAACGGTATTGATCATCACTTTGCTCCTACCATGTTCTATTGCTAAATTCATGAAAGGTATATCAAAAAAATTAGGTTTTGCATGTTCTTGTTTTAAATAGGCAGAATCATAGATTAAAACGCCATTTTCTGTAAGCTCGCTTCCATGAAGGGTGATACTAAGATCATCAAGAGCAACAATTATATCTACATTTAAACGAGGGGCTCCAACAGGCTTATTAGAGAATCTTATCTGGAAGGTATTATGTCCACCTCTTATACGTGACTCGTAATCTTGATGAGTAAAAACATGAAATCCTAATCTTGAAAAAACCCTTGCAAGGGTATCCCCAATTGTTTGAATCCCTTGACCTGCTTCACCACCTATTTTTATTGAATAATCCAATTCATATATCTCAAAGATTATATTTTATATGTCACTGGAATCAATCCATAAACAAACCTATCTATCTTCAGAATAAAGCTACTTTTAAGTGTTTTAAAAACAAGAATCCGTAAAGTTATTTTTATATTTTGAGTTTCCTTATTCCATCAAATATTTCTCCGTAAGCCACAGGTTTTGGAAGACCTGCTATTTTATACGCTGTCAGAGTATCATAAAACTCTTCAAATGTACAGTCCTTTGGTTGATTGACATTGAGGCAAATGTAACGAGGGATGGGAAAGGCACTAAATTTTTTGTAATATTCCCTCATAAATCTTATAATCTCTAACTTTTCTTTTGTAAGCGGACATACTTTACTCACTCCTAGTCTGTCTGCAATTGCACAGGCAACTTTTTCATCCCAGTCCTCGAAATTAACGATAAAACCGTCCTCATCTAATTCAATTTTTTTCCCTTCGACTTCAATAAAAGACATAATGCCTCCCTCCTTTAATCTTCCTTAATAATTTCTAATAAACCATACTTCTATGAGCAATAAATTTATTCATCCAAATTCATTTTTGGATTAAGTCTTTATAATCAGCTCGAGAATGGATAAGTAATAACAGCTACTGGACAGGCACTTTCTACACTTACTCGCTCTACAACACTCCCAAGATATGGCCTTTCACTAATATCTCGAGTATATGATCCCATCACTATTAAATCGATATTATTTTCAAGGCTATGTCTTAAAATTTCTAAGTGAGGCTGATTCCCTATACTTATAATATATTCGTGTTCAGGCACTTCTGAAATATTGCAAAATTCCTTTAATTTTTCACGAACTATGGGAAGGTTTTTTTCTAACTCTATCTGTTCAGACCCATTTGACTTTATCATGTGAAAAAGAAAAAGTTCCGATTCATTTTTATGAGCTAATTTTAATGCAAAGTCACATGCATATTTACATGATTTAGAAAAATCGATACAGACCATAATTTTTTTAAAATTGAACTTTTCTTTTGGAATTAACCGATTGATAATAATTACAGGTAATGTAGTATGCATTATTAAATCCTCTACAGTATTTCCTATTGTAGTACCGATAAATTCTTCTTCTATCTTACCTCCATGTGCACCAAGTATAATTAAATCTGTACCAATCTTTCTCGCATATCTTTGAATCTCCATACTCGGTCTTCCGTATGTAATATATAACTGATAGTCATTATAAGACTTTAATACACCCGCACATTTTTTATCCAATATATCCGCTACCATTTCTCTGTATTCTTTTGTAGCAGGGGTTTCTTTCCCCGTCTTAAAATCTCTGACGCCTTCAAGAGAACCACACTCAATAAAATACGTGGGCTCTAATACATGAATAATAAATAAACTTGCTTGATTTTTCATTGCTATTTCTAAAGCGCCAATTACTGCGGCATCGCATGCCTCTAACATGTCAGTTGCAACTAAAATTTTTCTAAACATCTTTACCTCCTACCAAATATTAATAATTTAATGGACATTATTCGGTAGTCTTACCATCAAAATGTTCATCATCAGCCATCGCATCAGCTTTTGTTTCATGTATTACACCATCTCTATGTTGAGGGGGAGAATATATTGTATATAATT
>CAYOJI010000049.1:0-15630 GCA_964404225.1 uncultured Nitrospiraceae bacterium | reverse complement strand
GAGGAAAATTCTTTCTTCGAAAGAATTTAAAACCGCTCAAATACTGCATCTGTCAAAATTTTGTGAACAATATGGGATAGTTAATACTTATATCAAATTAAATAAATTTTTGAGCTGCATTGCCAGTTTAAACAAATATCTTATTTTTAAGCTCTATTAGTTTATTTAGAGCTTGGTCGGGAGTAAGTTTTTTAATATCAAGATTTCGAATTTCAGAGATGATAGAGTCTTTAATAGAAGAAAAGAGGTCAAGTTGTAGTAACTCTTTTTTTGTTTTCTTGTCTGCAAACCTTGGTCTGCCTACTTCGTTTAACTCATCTTTTTCTAAATTTGCCAGTACTTCTTTTGCCCTCTTGACAATGCTTTCGGGAAGTCCTGCAAGCCTTGCAACCTGTATTCCGTAACTTTTATCAGCAGAACCTTTTTCTACTTTTCGTAAAAAGATTATTTCATCACCCCATTCCTTAACTGAGACATTATAGTTTTTAACACCTTCATGAATTAAACTTAGCTCTGTAAGTTCATTATAATGGGTTGCAAAGAGGGTTCTCGCTTTAATCTCGTTTAATATATATTCTGCAACAGCCCATGCTATGCTTATACCATCAAAAGTGCTTGTTCCTCTTCCAACCTCATCTAATAAAATAAGGCTTTTACTTGTCGCATTATGTGTAATGTTTGCTACTTCTATCATTTCTACCATAAAAGTACTCTGGCCCTTCGTTAGGTAATCTGAAGCGCCTATCCTTGTAAAAATCCTGTCTGTTATGCCGAAGCTACCTATTTGCGCCATTATGATTATGAGGGCAATTTGTCTCATAAATGTTGATTTCCCAGCCATGTTTGGTCCTGTAATAATAAGAAGACGATCATCTTCGGTGTTCATATAAACGCTGTTAGGAATAAATTTGGTATCAAATGGTATTCGCTCAAGTACAGGGTGTCTTCCATCTTTTATGTCTATAACCCCATTATCATCAATAATAGGTTTTACATAGTTATACCGTTTTGCTACTGTAGCAATAGCTGTAAGAAAATCGATTATTGCTACGGCTGAAGCTGTTCTATATAAAAGCATTGTATCTTTACGTATTTGTTCGAGAATCTCCTGAAATATTTCGTACTCAATATTTTTTAGCTTCTCTTCAGAACTTAAAACCTTGGCTTCGTATTCCTTAAGTTCAGGGGTTATAAATCTTTCTCCACCAACAAGAGTTTGCTTCCTTATATAGTTATTCGGAACCATGTGTAGATTAGATTTAGTAACTTCTATATAATATCCAAATACCTTGTTATAACCGATTTTTAACGATGAAATGCCAGTTTTTTCTTTTTCTTTTAACTCTAATTCTGCTATAAAATCTTTACCTTTTCTCGATATATTTCTTAACTTATCTACTTCACTATTAAAACCCTCTTTAATAATTCCACCATCTTTTATAGTTGAAGGGGGTACGTCAACAATGCTTTTTTCTATTAATCCCTTAATATCTGAAAATTCAGATATTTCATTCGCAATTGAAGATAGATATGAATTTTTTGCAGAACTTAGAGATTTTTTTATTCGTGGGAGATACGAAATGGAATTTTTAATTGCTATCAGATCCCTCGCGTTAGCATTTTTAGAATCTATTCTCGAAGAAAGTCTTTCAATATCTTGAATATTTCTAAGAGATGTCCTTAACTCCTCAAGAAGTTCAAAATCTTCGAGTAGATACTCGATCGCATTGAGGCGTCTCTTTATTTCCTCGATATTGATAAGAGGTTTTAATATAGATGCCCTTAAAAATCTTCCTCCCATTGGAGTAAGCGTCTCATCGAGAACCCATAAAAGTGTCCCTTCGTTGCTACCGCCTTTCAGATTATGAATTAATTCAAGATTACGTTGAGTAGCAGCATCGAGAAACATGAAAGATTCTTGTCTAAGAGGTGTTATCTTCTTGAGGACAAAGTTTTGCATTTGAGTTTCTTGTAAATAATTTACGAGCGCCCCAGCCGCTGAAATTGCAGCGTCCATTCCAGCGCATCCGAATCCGTCTAAAGAAGATACTTTTAGATGATTTAAGAGAATCTTGTAAGCCTCTGAATAGTCAAAATACCAATCTTCATAAAATGTAATATAGAAGTTGTTGAGGGTTTCTTTATAATGTAGATTTTCTTTGATACTATAAGGTAAAAGAATTTCTCTCGGTTCAAATCTAAATATTTCGTCTCCAATATTTCTATCAGTTTCATAGATAATGAATTCTCCCGTTGAAATGTCAGCAACTGCTACGCCGTGTTTATTATCGTATGGCAAGAGACTTAATATATAAACATTTTCTTTAGGATTTTCTGGTGTATAGGTACCCGGCGTTATTACTCTTACAATATCTCTTTCTACAATGCCTTTTGCTTCTTTAGGGTCTTCAATTTGTTCACATATGGCGACCTTATATCCTGCTTTTATCAATTTTGATATGTAAGATTCTGACGCAAAATAGGGGATACCACACATTGGGATGGGGTTTTCTTTTGTTTTATCACGAGTAGTTAAAGCTATTTGAAGAATCTTAGAGGCTACTTCAGCATCCTCTCCAAACATTTCGTAGAAATCTCCAAGCCTAAAAAATAAAATTGCATCCTTATATTTTTCTTTGATGCTAAAATATTGTTTCATTAAAGGAGTTAATTCAGACATAATTAAATATTTAATACTATAAGAAGGTTAAAGTGCAATATGCAAAAAGATTTGATAATCTAAAATATGAAAATTTAAGCCATTATGTTATTTTCAACTTGTTTCAGAATCTCAAAATTATATTTTTTGGGTTAATATACTTGCATTGGAGAGTATTTCCCTTCCCAAAGTTCCCTTATTAAATCATCAAGACAATAAATATTTTTTTCAAATACTGTAACAACATTTCCTATTTCGTTAAGTGTATGAGCATCGCTGCCACCTATTTCTTTGATATCTTTTCCATTCCTTCTTATCCAGTCTTTACATCCTTCATTTTCAGAAGGAAGATTCCTGCCATTCAAAACTTCTATTATACTGAACTTCGGTAGAATACTAATATCTACCGGTCTACTTTTACGAAAGGGATGGGCAGGGATAACGACTCCACCTTCTCTTTTTGTCCAAGATAAAAGATCCTCTAACGCCATTCTTGATGGTATATAGTCAGTTGGTCCGAATATCAAAAAGTCACCTTTTGAAGTAGTGTATTCAATGCCAATAATAATACATATTCCCGAAATCTCAAGTTTCTGAACTATAGATTTTGAGGCCATTGTATCATGATCAGTAATGCAAATCCCATCGAGTCTTTTTTCTTTAGCTTTTGTAATTAGTTGAGGAATATTTATTATGCTACATGGGGAAAATTGCGTGTGTATATGCATATCAATCAGCATATTTTTATAATATGTTTATAGGTTTTTGGTGTCAAATAGGGATTTTGAATAATTTTTATTTTGTATATTCATATTTTTAAATGCTTCTATATAACATTTGACTTTATTATGATGTTGAATTTATTATGCTAAATTGATATGCGTTGTATAATGTTAATTTTAGATGGCATCGGAGATAGAGGGCACGAATGCTTTAATGGTAAAACCCCTCTTTATGTTGCATATACGCCCAATCTTGATTATCTTGCATCTATTGGCATGAATGGTATTTATCATAGTTATATACAGGGGATACCTATGCCGAGTGAGACAGCACATTTTTTGATGTTCGGCTATGACTTGCAGGATTTCCCGGGAAGAGGGTATATAGAGGCAGTTGGAGAAGGGATAAAAGTCAAAGAGGAAGACGTTGCGATTTTATGCCATCTTTGTTCAGTTGAGGAAAGAGATAATAAACTTATTTTGAATTATGGATATCCTGAAATTGACGAAGAAGAAGCACGTATTCTTAAAAAAGACATAGATACTTTTAAAGGCAATGGAATTAAATTAAGTCTCATACATTCAAAAGGTATTAAAGGCTTTATTATTTTGAAAGGAAATGCATCAGCTCAGATAACAGATTCTGATCCTATTTATGAAGGTAGACCAATAATTGAAGTTATGCCCTTCTTTAATAAAAGAGATGATAATAGAGCTAAAAATACTGCTGAAGTATTAAATAAGTATCTTAGATGGTGTTATCAAAGATTATCTGAACATTACATCAACAAAGAAAGGACAGAAAAGAAGCTATTACCTATAAATGCACTTGTAACACAGAGAGCAGGCAAGAAGAAACGCCTTCAGAGTTTTCTTAAAAAATGGGGATTGCGAGGTCTGTCTATATCATCGGGTGCAATTTATCATGGATTATGTATGGAATTAGGAATAGATACGATAAAAGTTAAAGATACAGGTAACACAGAAGAAGATCTAAAATATCGTTTACATCTGGCGAGTAAGGCAATTGATTACGATTTTATTCATGTACATACAAAGATGCCTGATGAAGCAGGACACACAAAAGATCCGTGGTACAAAAAAGACGTTATAGAGGCTATTGACCGTGCAATGACAGTAGCTATTAATACAATATTATCTGATAGTGAGGTTTTGCTTGTCATTACTGCAGATCATTCAACAGCGAGTAAGGGAACCATGATTCATACGGGTGAAACTATTCCTCTTACCATGGTTGGGAAATATGTGCGAAGAGATGAGGTTACATATTTTAATGAAATAGCCTGCGCGAATGGAGGATTAGGTCTGGTTAAAGGTAAGGAATTGATGTACCTTATCCTAAATTTTCTTGATAAGGCAAAAATGCAGGGACTTATGGATACGCCCATTGATCAGCCATATTACCCAGGAAAGTATAAACATTTAAAAATTTAGAAAAGTTCATTTAAGAAAATAATGTACACATTGTCGGATAAAAGATTTCTTGAGATACTTATAAATAAACCAGAACTAATTGTCGATTTCCCAAAATGGATGCTTCCGCAGACTACAATAGATGAAATGAGGAAATATGAAAATTATGCTATTGCCGAGATAGCAGGAAGGGATAGTATAGCGGCTATTATACGCGCATCTGAAATGCGTCATCTACAAGGGATATTACCAACAATAGCTTATACAGGGACCGAATATGGCAACTGGAATTTTCCACTCAAAGGAATAGAGATTTTAAAAGATAAATTTAGGCGTAAGGACTTTAAAATTTATGATCCAGTAATTTTAGGTTCTCCAAAATTTTGGTGGACTCTTTGCGGTAGATATTCAACCCATTTTTTCAAAAAATTCGGATTTTATTCCCACTGTATTGGGTGCCACCTTTATTTTCATGCAATAAGAGTCCCTCTTTCAAAGAAGTTAAAATGCAAACTTATTATAGGAGGTGAGAGAGAATCTCATGACGGAAAAGTTAAGATTAATCAGATAAAGATTGCTCTTGATTCGTATATCAATTTTATAAAAAGGTTCGATATAGAGCTTTTTCTTCCTTTGAGATATATGAAATCGGGTGAAACAGTTGAATCAATCATTGGTCAAAAATGGGGTGAGGGAGAGCAACAATTAGAATGTGTTTTAAGTAAAAATTATCAAGATATGAATGGTAGTATATCTATTGATGAAATAGCAATCCAGCGATTTTTTGATGAGTATGCCTTTGAGAAAGCTGAAAAATTTCTTAGAGCGTATATTAAAAGAAGGGTATCTTGAAATTAAAATCAAGGCGCTAATTAATTACCCTTAAACCTTTGATATAAAAATATACATATCTAATACTTAATTTCTGTAAAAATAAAGAGACCTATTGACAATAGCTATAAAATTTATTCAATAAATTGTTCTATTAATATAGAAATTATCTATTTGCATAATAGAAAATTTCTATATTAATATATTATGAGGGGTAACGGGGCTGGTGCCCCGCCTGGTCTGCAAAACCAGAGACGTGTCTTTTTAAGGGTGCACGGGTCGGGTTCGATTCCCACTACCCCTCTCCAAGTTATTATGAATTTTAAGGCTTTGCTGAATAAAAATAAGATAAATGAAAACAAATAACAGATATGTAATCCTCGGAACAGCAGGTCATATTGATCACGGGAAAAGCTCTCTTGTTAAGGCATTGACTGGAATTGATCCTGATAGACTCAAAGAAGAAAAACAAAGGGAAATGACCATTGATCTCGGATTTGCTTATCTTAAATATTCAGATGGTTTGACTGTTGGCATTGTGGATGTACCTGGCCACGAAGGACTTATTAGGAATATGCTTGCTGGGGTAGGAAGTATAGACATAGTTCTTTTTGTAATTGCAGTAGATGAAGGTATAATGCCTCAAACTCATGAACACCTACATATTTGTAATCTTTTAAAAATACAATCGGGAATCATTGTAATTACAAAAGTAGATCTTGTTGATAATGAATGGCTTGAACTCGTAAAAAGCGAAGTGATTGATATTATAAGAGGAACCTTTTTAGAAGGAGCAGAAATAGTTGCTGTATCATCAAAAGCTATGTGGAATATTGAATTGCTAAAAGAAAAGATAAAGGAAGTTGCTTTAAAAATAAGTCCAAAACTTCCAAATGGTATTTTTAGACTTCCAATTGATAGGGTTTTTACATTGAAGGGTTTGGGTACAGTTGTAACAGGAACTGTTGTTTCAGGAACACTTTCTATTGGTAATACAGTAGAAATATTGCCAAGTGTCATAAGAGCTAAGGTTAGGGGTCTTCATAGTCATGGAAACCCAATAGACACCGCAATTGCAGGACAGAGGGTTGCAATAAATCTTCAAGGAATTGAAAAGCATGAGTTGAAGAGAGGTGATGTGGTCATATTGCCTGAAAAACTTATCCCTTCGAGAACTATCGATGCAAATATAAAACTTCTTATGAACGCACCCATATTAAAAAATAGAGACATTGTGCATTTGTATATTGGCACATCAGAATCAATTGCAAGAATAATTCTTTATGGTAGGAATGAAATCAAACCGGGTGAGAAGTGTTACTGCCAGTTCAGGCTTACAGATCCAATAGTTACTATGGCAAAAGATAGATATATTATAAGACGATTTTCTCCAATAGAAACTATAGGAGGCGGAGAGGTTCTTGATCCAAATTCTTATAAAATGAGTCATAAAAAAGCTCTTATAGATTTGGAGATATTAGAAAAAGGATCTCTTTCAGAAAAATTAGCTACAAAAGTAAAAAGGGCGGGAATAAATGGGTTTAAAATTAGTTTATTAGACGGATGGATTAACGAAGATATAAATAAGATAAAGAATGCATTAAATTTTTTAATAAAAAATAATATAATTTTACAGTTTGATGATATATTGTTTCATAAAGATAACTATAATTTTTTAAGAGAGACTATAGTGAATGTGGTTAATGAGTTTCATAACAAAAATCCTTTAAAACCTGGAATTAATAAAGAAGAACTCAAAAGCAAGATAAATATTGATCCTAAAATATTTATTAATGTTTTAAAGATTATAGATGATATTGTTACTGAAAACGATATAGTTCGTCTTCAGACATTTAATTTAATTTTATCTCAAGAAAATGAGAAGTTAAAGAACGATATATATGAAATTATAGAAAGAAGCGGACTTAATCCACCAACAAGGGAAGAATTGTCAAAGTCTCTCAATATAGATATAAAAATTCTGACAGATTTACTCAAGATAATGGTAAGAGAGGAAAAACTCGTTAGGATATCTGATTCAATTTATATAACACCTTCCGCAAAAATGAAAATGTTTGAGATTCTAAAGAAGTTTTTCTCGGAAAATACCGAAATGCAGTTATCTGAATTCAAAAAAATTACCGGAGCAACAAGGAAAAATGCTGTGCATTTTGTGGAGTACCTTGATACAAACAAAATTACAATGAGAATAGGTGAAGTTAGAAGGTTTTTATTACAGCAATAATGAATAATTCAGCAACAAGAGCAGTCGTCTCTGCTTTCGTTTTTTTGTTCTTGAGCTTTTATAGTATTACAATCCTTAAATTCACCAAAGTGTTTCTTGAAATTCCCAATAACCTTAAAATAACCAGCGAATCTTGTTTTTAGAAGCATTAGTGCTGTATTACCGCATACTCTTTCAGGTTTGTCTTTCTCAAAGATATGTGTATTGTCAAGTTGAAAATAAAAAGGCGACTCTGGGATTCCACCATTATAGATAGCAATATGACCATAATCTTCGCAAGAGTCTTCGAGTTCTGGTATTTTCCATAGGCGGTAAGTTATTGAGTAGAATGTAATATTCCCTATGAGTTTTTTTATTTCTTCATTAGAGATTTCTACAACTCTTTTTGAGAAGATTCTTGGGTCTATGAATCCTGCCTTTCTTGCAAGTCTTTCAAAGTCTTTCCAGTAAAGTGACCCCCCGAGACATTCGCTATAAAGAATAGGATTTTTACTTAACTCTTCAGGTAATCTTCTATCTGAATATATATCTGAAAAAAAGAATTCGCCTCCAAATTTTAATATTTTGTACACAGAATGTAGTAATTTTTCTTTATTCTCTAAAAGATTAACAACACAATTTGAAACCACAAGATCAAGCGAGTTTCCAGATATATAGTTTTCAATATTTTCTATATAATCATGGATAAAGATTAAATTAGGTTTTTCATATCCAAATATCCTCGTTTGTAAATCAAGGTATCTTTTTGCTATCTCTATCTGCTCATCTGTCATATCAATACCATAGACAATTCCATTTCCTCCAACAAGTTTCGAGAGGACATAACAGTCTCTTCCCGTCCCACAGCCTAAGTCGAGAACTTTTAAATCCTTTAAAATCAAGGGTATCGGTGAACCACATCCATAATATCTCTCTTTCACCTCGTCTGCAATATAAGGAAGGATTTCTTTAATATATTTTGGAATAGCATTTGTATCACAGCAAACACCTGCTTTAAGATCCGATGTGCTTTTTAACTCTGTTCCGTAATACTTTTTTAATGTTTTTCTGATATCCGATTCTTGTTGATTTTTTATTAGAATTCCGTAACAACTACTACCTCGATTGACAGTACATGCATAACAATGCTCCATACATGTAATTTCTGGATTAAAATTTTCCAAATCAATGTCCCAAAATCTTTGTTCCTCATAATCTTTTACTCTTATACCAAGAGCGAGGTTAAAATCGCAATCATAAATAAATCCTTGATAATCTATGGATATTAGATGTCGGCACATGACGTCGTCTAAAGTCTCAGGGTTAAAATTATCTACGAGTAACCTTAGATAATCGTCATATTTCCCTTCGTCAAGAAGATACTTTTTGAATCCGCCGATCGGCGTATTTGTTATTGTGATCAGGCTATTAAATGTGATATTGTATAAATCTTTTAGAAGTTTTTTATAATCTTTTTCTAATTCTTCTTGAGGCGGAGGAAGAATAATACCCTGAGGATTATAGACCAGTTCAAGAATTAAATCTCCTGTTCCATATCCGACTTCATTCAATTTTTTTAGTATCTTTATACTCTTATCAAAGACACCAAATCCCCTTTGTTTATCAGTTAGTTCCTTGAAACAGCTTGGTAGTGAAGCCACGATTTTGACTTTAAATTTTTTATATAAATTTATATAAAAAGCATATTGTGGTATATTTAAAACTGTGAGATTAGTTCTTACCGTGGTTTGTTTACCATATTTATAGAGCTCTTCAAGAAACATCGGAAGATTCGGATTTAATTCAGGTGCACCTCCTGTAAATTCGATACTATCTAAGTCAAGATTAAGGATTTTTGTCAGAACCCTACTTGCCACATGGTAATCCATATTATTACTACCTTTTGGTGAGGCACCAATGTGGCAATGATAACAGTTCTGATTACATTTGTTCCCTAAATTAATCTGTATAATCTTAATTTTTGTTTTTCTGAGGTTTTGATTAGCCCATAAAACGTTCATATTTGACATCTGAAAAATATACCAAGGGCTGACTTACCCTTCATCTTTTGGCATCTTTTGAGACGATACCTTTCTAACAAGTGGCTTTAAAGCAAAAGGTAATAGAAATGCTACAGAGGCTATGAGAATACCAATTATTAAACCCTTTATATTACCTCTCAAGATTAATTCTCCCATAGAACTCCCAAATGCTACATAGGCAATACATGCAGGAAGCATAAAGACAAAAGTTGCCCATAAGTAGTGCAGAAATGGTATGGGTGTTATACCAAACATATAATTCAGGACCGGAAATGGTAAAACAGGGAGCAATCTTGCAAATGCGACAGCTTTCCAACCGTGTTTTTCAACCTTTTCTTTCAGCCATTGCCATTTCTCATATCCAAAACGTCTTTTAATTGTATCTGCCATTAGATACCGAGAAATCAGGAATGCGACAGAGGAACCTGTTGTTGCCCCTGTTATCGAAAATATGACACCCCAGAATGGACCCCATAGGAAACCAGCACCGAGTGTAAGAGGAAGACTTGGAATGAATAGGCTTGGTCCAATGGAATAAATAAGGATAAAAAGCAGTGGCGCCATTACCCTATATTTTTTTATAAAATTTAAGATTCCTTCTGTTGATATATAACCTTCTCTTCTTAGATAAGTTGTAATAAATATTAAAAGGAGCACGATTGTTCCTAAAAGTAATTTTTTTAGATTAAACCTCTGAGAAGTTGCGAGTATAAATCTGTTAACCCATTTCTTATTAGAAGGAACAGGTTTTTCAATCGGATTAACACCTGTCATGAGTTCAAGTAAGTGGTATGCCTTCTTTCCATATTCAAGAAGTTTTCCTTTACATCCCATACAGTAAGTGATAACAGGATTGTCCTTTGCTGCATTAATAACTTTATCTGTAAATTTTTTTGATAGTTCTGGTGATATTGAACTGATTACTCCACCGTGACCACAGCAGGCGGGTCTTGAATTCTCACCATTATTTGATTGTAATATCTTTTTTGCATTTTGCCTTATCTGCTCTGTTCTAAAAGAAGGACAGGGGTGATGGATAAAAAAAGTTCGATGTTCTGCGTTTAGAGTTTGTAGTTCAAAATTTTTATTTAAAACCTCAAATATGTGCTCAACCTTGATATTTTTAAGATACATTAAGAGAGTTTTTCTGCAATTTGTACATCCTGTTATGACGTGATTCACCCTATGTTTTTCAAGTCTACTCTGTATTCTTTCAGCAGCATCCTTTACTGAATCAACATCTCCGAGCTGATAGAGTGGGTCAAAACAGCAATCGAGCACCAATCCCACCTTTTTATTCAAATGTTTGTTGAGTACCCGAACAGTTTTTTTAACTACTTCAGGAGTTGTTCCTGCTAAACCGCAACCAGGCCAGAAGACTGCATCTGAAGAAGAATAATAAATAAATGGGAATTTATGTCCTCTCATTGTATAGCCAACTGCGGAATTTAAGGCATTCTTTACCTCTAATGGATACGTGCCACTTTTTAGTAAAGTAGTTTTCATTTCGAACAATGCATCTGAGGGGTTCAGTTTTTCCTTACAGACTGTATCACACGCCTTACAATTTGAACAAAAGAAGACCTTTTCAGGGGTCTCTGTTATTATCTTATCAGGAGTCCCGTAAGTGTCCAGAAACGGACATACCCTCTTACATCTACCACAGTTCTCACAGGTCTGCAAAAATTCTTTAATCCTTGATGAGAGTTCCATATTCTAATTCTGAATTTTTGGAGGTTCTTACATTACGAAGATTTTTGACGGTCCCTCCAGTACACTCCATTCAGCCTCTCTAAATATTTGCCTGCATCGCTGAACAGTCATACCCCTTCTCCCTTCTGTCTCTTTTTCTGTGTCACGGGGATTAGAACCAGTCTCTGCCCATATAATGTTAGCACCAGCAGATACACCAATTACATTTGGCTCATGTGTACAGTTTCCCATAATGTTATAACCCGTTGCCAATCTTACAACTGCAACTATATGTGCCATCTTTACCTCAGATACGATTCCATGTTTTGATAACTCAGTTCCAGGTATTGGAATTCTCCTCATTGCTCCGCTAAAAACAGGATTAATATCTCGTGTAATAAGGGTCTTTTCAACCAACTCCTCAATACTATGTTCAGGACCTATTGGTTCCACGCAGGTTCCTATAAGTAAGCCAGCTGTTTTTGCATTATTAATTGTCTTGAGTCTTTTTTCAGGTGGAATACTTGTATCTCTTCCTTCACCCATCCTTACAGCATGGTATATGCCTGAAAAACCTGTATCCTTTAACTTCGTTGCTTGTTTTTCAGAAAAGTCATCAATATTGGCAACAAGAATAGTATTTGGTTTCAGTGATTTTCTAACCTCTTGTGCTACCTCAATAAATTTTTCAAAAGGGTATCGTGAAGTTGTCATAAGGTATATTGCGTTTGCGCCATCAGATTCAAAATCGCATGCACGATTGACAACTTCTTCTATCGTCAATTCAGTGTTCTCGGAGAAGACCCCATTGCATGAAGCAAAAGAACAGAAACGACAGTTACGAGGACAAGGAGCAATATCAAGACCAACTTGTGCGTGTACTTCGGCAAGACCATTTGATGCCTCCGAACACATCTTTCTTGCTGCAGATTGAATTAAAGCTGATTCATTAGAAAATAAGGGAACTCCAAATAATAAAGCTATCTCTTCTGCATCAAGTGTGATACCAGATAATGCTTTATCTATAATCTTCTTTATTAAATTCATTTCAACACTCTCTACTTATAAAGCCTTGCGAGCTTTGAGGGCTTGACTCCTAACAAAAAGAGTAAAACTATAATTACATTCCTTAAACTCACAAATATAGGTGATAAAAAATAGTCTTTTTTGAGTCTCCTTGATGAAGCAATAACATTTAAAGGTAAGTATTTCAAACTGCCAAATTTCCTCAGCCTCAGCACTAAATCAATATCTTCAAGAAATGGATATTCCTTAAAACCACCAATCTTTTCAAAGACATCTTTTTTGACAAATATTGCTTGGTCACCGTAGGGCAGAGAGAACAGCCTTGCCCTTAAATTTGCAAAAAATTCGACGAGTTTTGTAGATAAAGAATCATCATCAAATTTGAGTCTGAAAAATCCACCAATATACTTATCGTATATCTCTGTTCTGTCATGCCGAACCTTGCCCTGAACTTGTTTCACATCTCGTTTAAGCACCTCTTGAAAACATGATATAACTTCATGTTGATATAAAGAAGATATCTCTTCTGAAAGAATTGTATCAGCGTGAAGAAAAAGTAAAACTTCACCTTTGGCAATTTTGGCACCTCTATTCATCTGGATACCTCTACCCTTTGGGGATTGAACCACAATCGCCCCCGCATCCTTAGCAACCTCTCTTGTCTTGTCAGTGCTTCCTCCATCTACGACGATAATTTCGAGAGGATTTAGGCTTTTTGCTGATTCTATACAAGACCTTATTCTTTTCTCTTCATTAAAAGCTGGGATTATTACAGATATACTCTTACCCTGCACTTGCTACTTTGTAAATCAGTATAACAGGCTTTCCGTCCCCAGGGAGGACATCTGCACGACCTTTAAACCTTGAATTTGGACTGATAAAACGTTTTATAGAATGTGTTTGTGGATAATTTGCATTGCTTGAAATAGAGATCCAGCAACTTTCAAGACAGGTTATACATCCTGTCTGCTTTTCCTCTGATGCCTTTCTATTCCCCCCGAATCTAATATTGAATTTTTTACCTTTTTCATCAATAAAAATATCATCGAGTGTTAGTTCTTTACCGAGCCCTGGCCATGTAGCCTTAATATCAAGTAGGTCTCCTTCAACATATTTACCTATGGTATCTTTGTTGAGATTATTGCCAGGCTTTGCTCCTATTTTTAGAAGTGCATCATGGAAATCGAGTTGATTAGAATAAGCCCTGAGGATTGCCCTATCTTGAAATTTGCCATCCTTAAAAACAACGCCCCAGTGTACATTCCACTGATGAACATTCATCTCATGAACCTCTGTATAGATGAGAACTCTTTTATTTTTTTCATCTATTATTAGCGGTTTCTCTCTTGTTGGAAAAATTTTTAGTTCACTTGTGTCTGCTTTTGCGATTAAAGTTGATTTAAAATTATTTTGGGTTTTTGCAAATATTCTTTCTGGTAAAAGACTAAAACCTGCAATGAGCATCCCTGCACCAATCACTTTAAGAAATTCTCCTCTGGTTATTTCATTTTTATTATTTTCCTCAAAATTCTTTTTCCCCATATCATCCTCTCTATTATCCTATCCATTTCTTTTATTTTAATTTTGCCTTTTCTACTGGATAGTCAGCCTCCATCCATGCTTTGATTCCACCTGGGTAGCGATAAACATTTTTATAACCCAGCTTTACAGCCCACATAGCACCATTGTGACTGCGTGTGCATTTAGTAAATCCGCAGTAGATAACAATAAGCCTGTTTTTATCGGTTCCAAGTAGTTTCTGAAATTCTGCTTTAGTCTTATCATCGAGATTTGTAACCTCAGGGATCGGGAATTCAAACTGAACTGCCCCAGGGATATGTTGCTTTTTATAGCTGTCCTCATAAGGCATGGTGTCAACAATAAGCATATTTTTCTTCTGGTCTATCCAGCTTTTCAATTCTTCTGTTGATAAAAACTTGTAGCCACCTCTTTCCACTTCCCTTGCGAAATTCACCGCAATCTTTTCATTTTCCAGTTCTTTAGTCCCCCACTGTGCAAAACTATGACCAACAAAAACCATAATAAAAGTTGAACAAACAAGAAATACACCTAACACCTTTAAACTACGTATCATTTTGAAACCTCCTTAAATTAAATTTATTAAAAAATAGAAAAGGAATTTCCTTTTTATAAATTTTTATACGTTTGTAAATAAACAAATAGATGACGCCTATAATCATAATGATGTCACGATAAAATGCCTGTTTTAAACTGTTAATGCCTTCTAACTCTTCGGTAGTAAAACACCCACAATCAATATTCAACTCGCGAAGTATGCCGTACCATAAAACAAAAATGAACATAATAAGCAATCCAAAGATAACGGTGATACTTCCGCGTATATTAAAAATAAGTCCAACTCCTGCTAAAAATTCAATTAATGGTAGTCCTATAGCAACTGGGGGTAAAAAGACTTCAGGAATTAAACCATATTGTGAGATAATAGCTGCAAAGGTTTTAGGATCTGATATTTTGACTAATCCTGCATAAATAAAAATAGAACCAAGAATTAATCTTACCCCAATATACAATAATGGTGAACTTACAAGATTTGTGACAAATTTTAAAGCCTTTCTCATAAACAATATATTTTTGATAGAGAGTAGATATCTTTTTATTTAAAATAATTAAATAAAAAGATATGTGTCCAATAGATAATTTCGATAAGAAAACTTATACCTATAATTCTTTTGAAAATAAAATCCCAAAAATGGCTTCGCTCATTCTTGGCTCGATATAATCGAGCCTCAGAGGAAAATTTTTCCCTCGAAAGAATTTAAAACCGCTCGAATACTGCATCTACCAAAATTTTTGTGAATAAGGAAGCATCTAAATTTAGGCTTACTGTGGTTTTTGAGGAGATGTCCTTTCACTCCCTGCACCTATTTCTATCCTCAGGCCTAAATTTTGGATGCTTACTAAAT
Organism: uncultured Nitrospiraceae bacterium; assembly: GCA_964404225.1. Classification (GTDB taxonomy): domain Bacteria; phylum Nitrospirota; class Thermodesulfovibrionia; order Thermodesulfovibrionales; family SM23-35; genus Kmv42. The sequence goes on along the minus strand of CAYOJI010000049.1, from coordinate 55 downwards.
GAAGGGAAGTAGCAAATCTTTAAGGGGGTATGAAAAAGCCAAATTAGGGGGCATG
>CAYOJI010000048.1:0-16104 GCA_964404225.1 uncultured Nitrospiraceae bacterium | reverse complement strand
TGTAAGTAGCAAAACGTTAGGGGGTATGTCCCTTGAGCGGACATTGTGAAATTTTTGGGGTTACCCATCTTGGCGAAGGGTAGCGTCCCCGAAGGGCCGAATCTTTACTGTCTGAGGCCTTTTGAGGCCGAGTTTAAAGATTCGAGCGAACCGAGACATTAGAATGGGTCAAAAATTTCACTCAGGGAGCGAAAGGGACATGCCCCCTAATTTGGCTTTTTCATACCCCCTTAAAGATTTGCTACTTCCTATCTAATTTTTGACATCGAAATTGTTCAATAAATTAGTGTATCATTAGGATACATATTAATGAACAAATGGTTCTAATATATACATAATTTTTATATTATAAAGAATTCTAAATTGGATTTAGTAAAAACGAAAATAAAATTTTATTTCTTTAATTTTAAAGTAAGTACAGAAATCAAAAATAGTTATAGACTTTTATTAAAGTTCTACTTTCAATTGTATTAGAGTCATTCTTAATTTTTATCTTAGAGGCATATTTGTTGCTTTTTATAATTATTGGAGGCCTTATAAGTGGGAGAGAATTTTGTCTTTTAAAAACCGAGGAGGATATCTTATGAATATGAAAAGGATTTTAATAACTTTTGTATTTATTATTAGTTTTTTGTTTATTGCTATGACGAATCATGCATTAGCAATATATATAGATTTTACTGATCAATCTCTTTTTGGCAGTGCAAATGGGTTAGATTCTTTCAATACAATGATAGAAGGTATTGATTTTACATTAAATGCATATCCTTCTCCTAATGCAACCTTGACATGGAATAAAGGCGATGGGTTAGGAATAAGATCTTCGTATGAGGATGATGAAATCGAAGGTAATGAAAAATTAGAAATTATATTTGACAGCAATGTAATGTTAAATGGTATTTTTCTGACAGATTTTTTTATCGAAACATGGAGAACTTACACATATGCAGAAACAGGGAAGATTACTTTATATGGAGATAATTTTTATAATGGATATTATATTAAAGAAATTAAGGCATATAGCTTACAGGGAACAACAAATGGAGAGTTCGAGTGGATATTAGATGAGCCTTTACTGATTAATAGAATTGTATTTGAAGCACTTGGGAGGGTAGGAATCCAAAATCACGAATATTCATTGGCAGGTTTAGATGTTAGTAAGGTGGATGTTATTCCAGAGCCTATCCCTGAACCATCAACCTTCATATTACTTGGCACAAGTATTTTAGGATTTTTGGTATTCGGGCGTAAAATTTTTTGTTTCAATAATTAGTTTTTTTGATATTCAGCTTGCCCGTAGTGCCTCAACAATATTCATGCGGGATGCCCTGAAAGCAGGAAGTACTCCTCCTAAAAATCCCATTATCAAAGAGAATATCAATGCCTGAAATACGATTTTTAAGGTTATAGAAAAAGAAAAAGCAAGTTCAGAAAATGTCTGAAAATTTAAGGTTGATACGGTATAAAGTTGAAGAAAAGAGGCAAGGATTATTCCGACAGAGCCTCCCAGAAAACTTAGAAATAATGATTCAACAATAAATGCAATCAGTATATCTATTCTTTGAAATCCTATGGCACGCATGGTGCCTATCTCGAAAACACGATTTGCGACAGCCGAATACATTGTAATCATAGCACCTACTGTTGCACCGATAGAGAAGATTAATGTTAACGATATGCCTAATATACGCAAGAATTTAGCCATCATCTCAGACTGTTTTTTGTAATATTCTGTTTCTCTGAATACATCGAGTGTTAGGCGTGGATCATTTTCTATTTTTGATTTTAGTTTTTCAAATTCTGAATTATCACGGATTCGAAATATGACCGACGAATAGGCGGGTCTCCGAAATGCCTGCATAAGTTGGTTAACATCACCCCATATTTCAGAGTTAAATGCTGTATTACCTGCATCAAAGATCCCTACGACTGTCCAATCACGCATACCAAAACGAATGGTATCTCCTAAACTACCTACTTCAAACCTTTTAGCAACACTCGCGCCCACAACTATTTCAGATGAACCATGTCGCAGCATTCTACCACTTATAAGTTTAACTTGAGGTCGTAAATTAATAGATTGTTCTTCAATACCTCGAATAACAATATTGGAAGGTTTATTAGTTCCTTTTTTGGTGAGAGTAATCAAAACAACGAGTTCTTTTGCAACAAGAGATTTTCCAGATACCGAAATATCAATTTCGGGCTGAGTTTCTATTATTGAAGCCTGGAGCCGATCGATTCCGCTTTGGACCTCTGAATTAGATGCCCTACGAATAACTATTAAATTATCGTGTGATCCTGTTTCAACAAGTGTCTTTTCTAATCCTTCAGCGAGCATAAGAACTGCTGAAAAAACGAAAACCACCAATGCCATACCAGATGCCGTAAGGAATGTGGTCAAGCGTCGTGTCCATAGATTTCGTAAATTATACAAAAAAGGAATCCTCAACCTATTCTCCTCAGTCCTTCAGATACCTTTATATTCACAGCTCTCCATGTTGGAAATATTGCTGCAACAAAAGCGACTATTAAAGATATTCCAATATCCATATATATTGTTTCAGTCGCTACGTTAAAAACAGGAAAATATGTACTAAGTGCTTTACTGAATATCTTGGCAGCAGGAAATGTAAGTATAATCCCAAGGAAAGAACCTAAGCTTGTTATAAATAAAGATTCACCAAATATTAGACCAGTAAGGTGGAAACCGCCAAATCCAAGCGTTTTAAAGATAGCATATTCTCCGATCCGCTCACGTGCCGTCATTACCATTGTATTGGCAACGACTATCATAATTATAAAAATTATTACAAAGGAAACAAGCTTTATTGCTATTACAATAGCTTCTGTCATGGATATAAAACTTAGTGTAAAAGATTTTTCGGTTTCGGTTAATGTTTCTGCAAGAGAGTTTTTAAAAGTTTGATCGATCTTTTGGGATACTTCTGCTGCAAGATGGGGACTTGTTACTTCTATCATGTACCATCCTACTTGATCTGTCCATGATCTTCCGGTCTTTTTTAACCCCTCGTTAAGGTACTCCCAGTGAAAGAAAAAAGCAGTTTCATCAACATTCTCATCTCGTCCTTTATAAATACCGCTTAAAACAAAATCCCAGTTTCCGGGGAAGATGGTGCCTTTTAGAGTTATAATATCACCTATTCTCCAGTTATATCTTTCCGCAAGTTTACGTCCAGCAACTGCTGACTTTCTATCGCGGAAGAATGCTTCTTTTTGATCGGGTGAGAGTATTATTTCGGGATACATCTCGAGATAAGTTTTAGGTTCTACCGCATAGTTAGCAAAAAAGTGTTTTTCATCAATATAGATTCCCCCGAACCATGTTCCGTATGAAACTCTTTTCACCCCTTCAATCTGGCGTATCTTCTCTTTATATGAAAGAGGTAAAGGAAAAACGAGCGAAACAGCATTTCTTGTTACCAACCTATTTACGGATGCTGTTTCTACTCCTAAGTACCATGTACTTATAACTGTTCTGAGCAGACCAAATGCAAGAATAGCGATCGCAACACCAAGGATTGTCAATAAACTACGAAGTTTATGTCGAAATGAATTTTTAAAAATCAATTTTAGGATGTGCATTCAAAACACCCTTGTCAAGATGCATGATTATGCGTGCTTTTTTTGCAGCTCTTGGGTCATGAGTTACCATTATTACAGTTTTACCAAGTTCAATATTTAAGCGCTCCATTAATTCGAGGACATCGTTAGCTGAATTACGGTCAAGGTCACCTGTTGGTTCATCGGCAACAAGTATTGTTGGATCTGTAACGATAGCCCTTGCGATTGCTACACGTTGTTGTTCTCCACCTGATAATTGAGAGGGATAGTGATCCATCCTGTCGGAAAGGTTTACTACCCGCAAAGCTGTTTTCACATGTTCACGGCGCTCTTTTTTAGAAAGATCTGTAAGAAGGAGAGGAAGTTCTACATTCTCAAAAGCAGTTAATACAGGAATAAGATTATAAAATTGGAAGATAAATCCAACATTTAAAGCCCTCCATTGCGTGATCTCTCTTTCAGAAAGTGTAGTAATATCTACTCCCCCAACCTTTATTGTGCCACTATCAGCTTTGTCTATTCCTGCTATTAGATTCAGTAGAGTAGTTTTACCAGAACCTGATGGTCCCATCAAGGCGAGAAATTCACCCTCTTTGATATCCAGTGATATATCATTTAACACTTGTAAGATCTGGCTTCCTCTTTTATAGGATTTGAACAAGTGTCGAATTTCAACGATAGGGGAGGTATTCATTTTACCTTTCGGCAATCTTTATCTTTGATCCATGTTTTATTTTATTCAAGGGCTTTAAAACTACCTTATTACCAACTTCAACTCCGTTAAGAACTTCTATCATATCTCCAAGTCGTCTTCCAACAGTTATAGGGGTTTCAAGAGCGCGATTCTTTTTAACCACAAACACAAAATTTTTGCCATTACGATTAATCACCGCTTCTTTCTTAACAGCAATAACGGGTTTGTTCTCATTATCGCTAATTTCTCTTGAAAGAAAAGCAACTTTTGCACTCATTTCGGGCAAGATACGTCTATCCTTGTCAATAAAACTTACTTTTACAAGTACTGTTGCTTTTGTGCGATCAGCAGTGGGCACGATCATATGAACTACTCCGCGAAAACGCGACTCAGAAATGGCATCTAGTAGAATTTCACAAGGTTGTCCAACCTTAACTTGATGGATGTTTGACTCAGAAACATCGACTTCTACTTGAAGAGAATTTAAATCAGCTATGGTGACAACCGCTGCCTTTGCTTCTGCTGCAGCTCCAATAGGCGTAACAATATCACCTATATCTGCATTTTTCGTAAGTACTACTGCATCAAATGGAGCTCGAAGGAATGTATATTCCAATGCCACATTTGCTGCCTCTATTTGGGCTTTACTGACTTTGATATTAGCTTCAGCTGCTTCAACGGAGGCAATGGCTTTTTTATAACGTGCTTCAGCGCTATCATAATCAGCTTTAGAAACAAAACCTTGATTGTATAAATTCTTCATACGATCGAAAGAAAGTATAGCGTCATTCAGTTCAGCTTTTGCATGTTCTAAATTATAATAAGCTACTTTGAGGTTTGCCTCTGCCTGCTTTTTTGAAGCAATTACATCCTCGTTTTCCAGTTGTGCAACAATCTGCCCTGCTTTCACATGGCTTCCTTCTTCGACGGCAATTGATATAATGCGTCCTGTGACCTTAGAAGAGACTGCTGCCTTACGTTGTGCTACTACGTAACCACTTGCATTTAATAAGGTGAGAGTCTGCGATGGATAAATTCTATTTACGTTAGTCACTTCAATTTCGATAGCAGGAGAAAATACACCTTTAACATAGAGAGTTCCAAATATAAAGAAAAAAAATATTAGTATTACCCAATATAGTAATTTCCTAAGCCTCCTCGAACGGTATATATCCGTTGTTTTATCTATTCTTAGTTTTGAAATATCATCATTTGGCATTATTAATCCTTTCAGACAATTAAACCTTTAATCTCTTAAATACTGAATTTTTTCTCTTGACAAAAATATTTACTCAATGTTATTTATTGTTTGAAACACCTCGTTATCTCCCCTAAACTGCTGCCCATTGCCCGCGGGCAGCAGTTTCAAAAATTATTTGATCTCGATTAATTCATATTTTCTACTACCCAGACCAAGTTTTTCTGATTCTTCGATTTGAAGCCAATATGGTTTTTGAGTAAGCTTATATAATATATCTTCACCTTTTGATAAGTCTTTTCCGTCAGAAGCAGACTGAGGTAAAGGTACTGCTTTCAAGAGTAAATCCACGCTTGCCTGTTCAATTGAAACAATATCGTCTGAGATCAATATGCCTTGATCTTGAATGACAGGCACATCGGCTATAGGCATACAATCACATTCAGGCTGGATTTCTGTAAGAAAATTGATATATATAACTTTATCTTTCCCAAATGTACTCAATACCGCTTTCGCAGACTCTGCCATTGAACGCATAAATCTCTCGTCATCGCTTGGAAGGGTTAGTGCGCCGGTCGGACAAACTCGTGTGCATCTTCCGCATCTCCAGCAACCTTCAGGATTATAATTAAAGAGTTCATTCTCAAATTTTATACTTTCAAGCGGACACACTTCTACACATTGATAACACAATTCACATTTATCTTTTGACCAAATCAAATTGCCTTCACCAATAGTATGCATAGCCCCTCTTCCACACTTCCAACCACACTCTCTGTGACGTGAGCTTACTCCGCCCATTGCTAAATTTTTTATTGCCCCCCCATATCCTGCCTGGATATGTCCTTTTACATGTGAACAAACAACCATTGCAGGAACATCATAAATAACGCTTGCAACAGCAATTTCACCGAGTATTTCACCTGCTTTAACCATTATATTGTCATTACCGTATAATCCATCAGCAAGGACTACAGGCGCTCCAACCGAGAGGTGATTTATTCCATTTTGATTTGCTACTTCAAGATAATCGAGACCTTTAATTCTTACAGTATCTGTTACGAAGGGTTTTGCTCCGATTGATTTAAGTGATTCGACGATCTTTCGTAAAAATGTTGGCCTGACTATTCTATGTGCACCTTCAGATCCAAAATGTGTCTTTATAGCGACCCATTCCTTTGGTTCAAAATATTTAGATAGATTAAACTCTTTCAATAAACGTTCGAGTTTGCCCGGCATGCTCTCGTCATATTTCCATTTCAATGCTCTTGCAGATGCAAAATATACTTTAGACATAAACCCCCTCCTAAAGTCGTGTTATAGGATATTCTATTTTCTGTTCTTATTATACATAATAAAAATAAACCAATTTATTTATTTTTATCATATTGATTTTATGAAAGGTATCTTTTATGCTTGTAGTTATTTATGAAAAATGAAACGGCAGATTTCCTTATTATTGGTAGTGGTGTTGCAGGCTTAAGGGCTGCGATAGAATTAGCACCTTATGGTGAAGTGGTAGTTGTGACAAAAGATAGACCCGCAGAGAGCAGCACTGAATATGCTCAGGGCGGTATTGCTGTAGCACTGAGCGATGAAGATGAAGTTGGTATTCATTATGAAGATACATTGAAGGCAGGTGATGGTCTTTGTAGGGAGGAGGCAGTAAAAATATTGGTAGAAGAAGGTCCGGAACGAATACTTGAGCTTATATCATGGGGTGCTGAGTTTGATAAAGAAGGTACGAAATTAGATTTTACAATGGAAGCGGCTCATTCGCGAAAAAGGATACTCCATGCGCATGGTGATTCTACAGGAAAAGAACTTGAGCGGGTGCTTTTAAATAAAGTGCGATCATTCCCAAATGTAAGAAAGTATCCTTTTGCGTTTACAGAAGATTTGATAGTAGACGATAACACGTGTTATGGTGCGTACATTTTAGTTGGCAATGAAAGGGTAGCCTTATTTGCAAGGGCAACTATCCTCGCAACTGGTGGGGCAGGACAAGTTTATTCGAGGACAACAAATCCTGCTGTTTCTACAGGTGATGGGATGGCTATTGCATTCAGAGGGGGGGCAATTCTTGAGGACATGGAATTTATCCAGTTTCATCCCACTGTTCTTTTTGCACCTTCAGCGCCACAGTTTTTGTTGAGCGAAGCAATGAGAGGCGAAGGTGCAATATTAAGGAATATTAAAGGGGAAAGATTTATGAAAGACTATCATGTAGATGCAGAACTTGCCCCCAGAGATGTGGTTTCAAGGGCAATAATATCCCAGATGGTTAGAACTAAGAGCACCCATGTTTATTTAGACCTTACACATTTGGATAGTAATTACATTAAACGCCGGTTTCCGAGAATTTATGCCACATGTCTTCAATATGATATAGATATTACTAAGGAACTTATACCAGTTTCTCCAGCAGCGCATTATATTATGGGGGGGATAAAGACGGATGTCTTTTGTGCTACAAATATTAAAGGACTTTTTGCAGCAGGTGAAGTAGCATGTACAGGCGTTCATGGTGCAAATAGACTTGCATCGAATAGTCTGTTAGAGGGGATAGTTTTTGGTGCAAGGGCAGGCAAGACAGCAGGAGATTATGGGTTACAAATTTCTGAACAAAGGATAAAAAAAATTATGAGAGAAAATATAAAGACTAACTCAAATTCAGAGTTCATAAATAACAATTTTGACGTAGAAGAAATAAGATGTTCTTTACGAAAATTAATGTGGGAAAAAGTAGGTATAATAAGATGTGATGAGTCTCTAAAGACAGCAAGGGCAAAAATAGATGAATGGTCGTTTATACACAACTATAAATTTAATAAAAGACGTGAACTCGAACTTCAAAATATGCTGATAGTTGCAAGATTGATTATCGAGGCTGCTATATTGAGGAAAGGGAGTGTAGGAGCGCATTATAGAACTGATTATCCTCAAAAAGGTGAAGATTGGGAGAAACATATAATACTTTGGAAAAAAGAAGGGATTTCACATAATTTCATTAAATAAATTTTTCACAGTATCTGCATTATTCTTAGCGTAATTAGTGTATGATTTTGAATTATGAAATATAGAAACGCAAAAATAGTCTGTACTATTGGACCTTCTTCATCGAGCCGAAAAGTAATAACCTCTTTAATAAAAAATGGAATGAATGTGGCACGACTGAATTTTTCTCACGGCAATTACCAGACGCATAAACGGAACATAGAACTTATCCGCGAGGTTTCGCAAAGATTAAAAAAGCCTGTAGCAATTCTTCAAGACCTCCAAGGTATCAAGATCAGGGTGGGATTAATCGAAGGTGATGAAATCGAGCTGAAGAGAGGGAATGTCCTTCTTTTGAAGTCAGGGGAAGGAATAGGAAACCAAGAAAGGATATTTATATCTTATCCTGCTTTGATAAAGGACACGAAAATAGGAGATAAGATACTTCTTGATGACGGATTAATACAGTTGTCAGTTATAGGAAAGGAAAAAGAAGGTGTCAGAGTTAGGGTAATTGAGGGAGGAATATTAAAAAGTAGAAAAGGTGTTAATCTCCCCAACATAAAAATATCAGTAAGATCCTTTACAAAAAAGGACAAGAGAGACCTCATATTCGGACTCAGCATGGATATTGATTATGTTGCAATATCCTTTGTAAGAACCGCTGACGATTTGCGTAAAGTTAAAATGTGGCTTAAGAAAAAAAGACGCGATGTTCCTATTATTGCTAAGATCGAAAAACCTGAAGCGATTTCTAATATCGATGAGATACTTTCAGAAGCTGAAGGTATAATGATAGCACGTGGAGATTTAGGCGTTGAGATGCCAGCTGAGGAAGTCCCACTTATACAAAAGGCTTTGATTGAGAAGGCAAATAAAATAGGGAAGATTGTGATTACTGCTACACAGATGCTTGAATCAATGACTGAACATTTGAGACCTACACGAGCAGAAACTACCGATGTTGCTAACGCGGTACTCGATGGAACTGATGCATTGATGCTCTCAGCTGAAACAGCTGCTGGAAATTATCCAGTGGATTCACTAAGAATGATGGATAAGATTATCAGATATACAGAATCGAGAAAAGAATGGCGCTCTCTTTACTTACGTGGGAAGACATTTGCAGAAGCTATAGCGGATGCTGCTTGTGTGGCTGCGGAATATATTGGAGCTAAAGCAATAGTTGCCTTTACAAAGTCGGGTTTTACAGCTAAATTAGTATCAAAGTTAAGACCAAAGGTTCCGATCATAGCTTTTACGCCTGATGAGAAGATTAAAAACAGGATGTGTCTTTACTGGGGTGTAAATCCAAAGAATATGAAATTACTTGCTACCATGGATGAGATGATAATCGAAGTTGAGAAGCGTCTTCTTAAAGAGCATATTGCAAAAAAAGGCGATAAAATTGTAATTATATCAAGCTCTCCCCTTTCTACACTTGTAAAAACAAATTTTGTGAAGCTTCATAGAATTGGTGAGAAGTAAATAATTAACCCATATTATTCATAAAAATTTTGGCAGATGCAGTATTTGAGCGGTTTTAAATTCTTTTGAAGAAAGAATTTTCCTCGGGAGCTCGATTATATCGAGCCGAGAATGAGCAAAAATACTGCATCTGCCAATTACTCATGAATTTATGAATAAAGTGGGCTAAGAAATAAAGCAAAGTTTATGTTATTCGGGTTAAGGGATCTTTATGTTATATGCCTTAATTTTTCTATGAAGATTACTTCTCTCTATATTAAGAATTTCTGCTGTCTTTGAAATATTCCAGTTATTTTCTTCGAGTTTTTTTGCGATAAAATCTTTTTCGAAAGACTCCCGCGCTTCTTTAAGGGTTTTAAACGAAAAATAATCTGAACGTGTGTTTTCCCCTATGACAATATCTTTTGGAGATATAATATTAGATTGTGTCATTATGACAAGCCTTTCTATTACATTTCTTAGCTCCCTGATATTCCCTGGCCAATTATAGTTCTCGATAGCTTTTAAGGCTTCAGGGGTTATTTTTTTAGGTTTCTGACCGTATTCTGTTGCAAAGTATTCAAGAAAATATTCAACTAATTCAGGTATATCTTCTTTCCTTTCTCTGAGAGGAGGTACAATTAGGGGAATAACATTTAGTCTATAGAAAAGATCTTCACGAAATGTGCCTTTTTTGACCTCTTCAAAGAGATCTTTATTTGTGGCAGAAATTATTCTTACGTCAACCTTTATACTTTTGCTACCACCAACGCGCTGGAATTCCTGTGTCTCTATAACGCGAAGTACCTTTGACTGAGTAGTTAGTGACATATCACCTACCTCATCAAGAAATAATGTCCCTTCATTGGCGAGCTCGAATTTTCCTCTCTTTCTTTCGAAAGCCCCTGTAAAAGATCCCTTTTCATGGCCGAAAAGTTCACTTTCTATTAGTTCTTGTGGTATTGCAGCGCAATTTACTTCTATAAAAGGTTTTCCCGCTCGATTACTTTTTTCATGGAGGATATGAGCAACAAGTTCTTTACCAGAACCACTTTCGCCGAGTATCAATACCCTACTATTACTTTTTGCTGCCATTTCTATTTGTTCTCTAAGTTTTTGCATTTTTAAAGAATTACCAATGAGTCTTCGTTGTTTTTTTAAATTTTGTTTAAGGGCTTTATTTTCTAATTCGATCCTTTTTCTTTCAAGTGCATTCTTTGTAACCAAAAGGACCCTCTCGATAGAAAGTGGTTTTTCGAGGAAATCGTATGCCCCCATCTTTGTTGCCTTTACAGCAAGGTCTATATTCGCATGACCTGATATCATAACTACTGGTAAGTCAGGATTAATCTCTTTAATCTCTTTAAGCGTTTGGATACCATCTATCCCCGGTAGCCACACATCTAATAGTATTAAATCAGGATTATGTTCTCTTAAAGTCTTTATTGCACCTTCTCCTGTGTCCGAGGTTATTACCTCATATCCTTCGTCTTCGAGTATATCCGACAAACTTTCTCGGATACCTTCTTCATCGTCTACTATAAGAACACAAGCCTCCATTTATTTCTCCTCAATAGGTAATTCTATAGTGAATATCGAACCTGTTGGTTTGTTATCTTTCACTCTTATGTCACCTTTGTGTTCCATAATAATCCTTTTTGCTATTGCAAGTCCAAGTCCACTACCGTCCTTTTTTGTTGAAAAATAAGGCTGAAACAATTTGTCTTTATCTTCATCTTTGATACCCGGTCCATTATCAGAGATATTTATATAAGCCTTGTTATTTAATATATCAAAATCGATGGTAATATTGATCACACCCTTATTTGCCATTGCTTGTATGGCATTATCAATTATGTTTATCATGACTCTTTTAATTTGTTCATCATCTATTACTATTTGGGGGGGATTATTTGGCATCGAGACCTTTAGTTCTATATCCTTGTATTCTTTATATAAATTAATTATTTCATTAATTATATTGAATATATTTGTCGGTTTTTTTGCTATATCGGGCATTTTCCCAAATCTTGTAAAAGAATCTACAAGCCTTTTCATACTCTCTACTTCTTTTACTATGGTTTTAGTGGCTCGCACGAATGCCTCATCGAAATCTGCATCTTTATTTTCCCACTTTTTTATAATACGTTCTGTCGAAAGCTTAATAGGAGTAAGGGGATTCTTGATCTCATGCGCTATTTTCCTTGCAATATCCTGCCAGGTCAATGCCTTTTGAGCTTCAAGAACATCTGTAATATCTTCAAAAACTACGAGTAGACCTATATATTTGTCCAAATATTTTAAGCTTGTTATAAAGACGAGAAGCGTAGCTCGTTTGTCACCTAAAACTGCTCTTACCTGTTGTCTAACAGGGCTAAAAGCACGACCCTCGATGCTACTCACAAGATTGTATAGTTCCGCGGAGTCTATTTTTGAGATAAGTTTTTTATAGTTTTCATTTATCACATCTTCAGGCTTAATGTTCAATATTCTACATGCAGCACCGTTAATCATTAAAATATTTCCTGATGTGTCCAACATTATTACTCCAGATGTTATGTTATCAAGAATATTTTTTATATAAAGATAAGCTGAGTGTATCTTTTCTTGACTTTCTTTCAACTTCATTACCATGTCGTTAAATGAGTTTATGAGATAACCTATTTCATCTTCTCGCTCAAGCTCCACTTTTACATCAAGGTTACCAGATGCAACCTGTTCGGTTGCTTGAGCAAGTGTCTGAATCGGTTCTGTTATACCTTGTGATATTTTTAAGGCAATCCAAAGTGACATGAAAACTACTATGAGAGTAAAAAAGCCTATAGTAAGAAGATAATTTAGTTTTATAGGAACTTTCCATGATTTAAGCACTAAATAAGATTCATAGGCCTCTTTGATATTATCTGTATTTTTCTTAATATGTGATGGGACTTGAGACTCGATTAATATAATTCCTTTTCTTTTGTCTTCTGAGTATGCAGGCAAAACTGCTCTTACAATATCTTTATCCTTGCCCGATATAATTTCTGTGCCAGCCTTTCCTTCAAAACCTGCCCTTATAGTTTCGGTAGCATTATCGGGTAAATTATATAAATACTTTACGATATAATTATTATTAGATGGTTTTTTACCTGTGGATATCGATTTTGCATATTCCATTACCCTTTGCCTTTCAAGGTCATAAAAAGCCTTCGCAATCTCTAAGGAACTCTCTAAAGGAGCGCTTACTTGTGGTGCAAACCATTTATCTATATAGTTTGTAATAAGACCACTTGTTAATATGAATAAAAAAAGTGCGGGTATGGAGGTGATTACAACAAATATAACTACGATCCTTGTTTTAAACTTATAACCGCGGATCTTTTGTTTTCTTTCGAGATAGAGTTTCGCAAGACTTTTACCAACAAAAAACGTAAGTGTTAAAAGTGCTATTACTGTAATGTTCAGCGGCAAAAGGAACAAGATCTTTGTAAGGAAAGAGACGGATCCAAGTCTTAAATAATGAATCTCTACAATAAATGATATAATCATAATTAGAAATAGGACTACAAGAGGAAAAATAAAGCGCGTTTTCTTCATTTATTAATTCCTAATAATAAAGGGCAATGAATTTTTTTGTATCTTGAATTCATTTTCAGGAAGGAATACCAAAAAGTATCCTATAACAGGAGGAAGTTTCCTAATCTTCGACTCAACCGTTACTTTTATGTAATATGTTGCTGGTTCGAGGTCTCTAATATTTATTATTGCAATATCTTCTATATTTAAAGCCCAATCCATCATGGATTCTAACGATTTGAATCTTTTTTCTATAATTTTAGTTCCATCATTTGATATGGCTATATATTCTTTTTTGACAGGATCACACTTTAAGGTTCGAGTTATAGATTTACCAAATATGAACTCGTCTGGCCACCTTTCCCATACCTTGAAGATATCTATGTAGAATTTGAATTCTTTTGTTATTCCTTTTTTTAATTCTTGAATATATTTCTCTTCAAGATTCAGCATAACACTTACATGAATCTCTTTGTCTAAAAATTTTATTTGAGGTCCTTTTATTTCAGCAGCCAATGATAAAGAACAGAGAAGAAGATAAAAATAGATTGTTAGGAAGATAGTATAAATATTGAGAGGTTTGACATAAAATTTTGGATTAAGCATATTAACATTAAAAATTTTTATATTTCTACATTAAGTCCAAGGGATTCTGAATTTTTAGCTCAAAGTTAAAAATATCTTGAAATAAAATTACTTCATTATACCATAGTAAATAAGCTTATAAGTGATTGAAGATTTAGCCCATATTATTCACAAGAATTTTGGCAGATGCGATATTTTCGCTCATTCTCGGCTCGATATAATCGAGCCTCCGAGGAAAATTCTTTCTTCGAAAGAATTTAAAACCGCTCAAATACTGCATCTGCCAATTACTATAAGGTATAATAACAAAAATAATTTAAAAGGAGGCGGTATGGAATTAATAGCAGTTAAATTAGAGATTCCAGAAGGATGTAATATTATACTTGGTCAGACACATTTTATAAAGACCACTGAAGATCTTTATGAAATTATAGCTACCACTGTTCCTCAAGCAAAATTTGGTATTGCATTTACTGAAGCTTCAGGTCCGTGTTTAATTCGGACAGAAGGGAATGATGATCAGCTTATAGCAGCTTGTATAAAGAATTTGCAGAACATCGGTGCAGGACATGTTTTTTGTGTGCTTCTCAAGAATGCTTTCCCAATAAATGTTTTGAACCAGATAAAGAATTGTGCTGAAGTTTGCAGAATTTTTTGTGCAACTGCAAATCCTGTTGAGATTATTGTTGCTGAAACATCCCAGGGACGCGGGGTGCTGGGTGTGGTGGATGGCTTTTCCCCTAAAGGTGTAGAAAAACCTGAAGACAAGGCACATAGGAAGGAATTTTTGAGGAAAATAGGGTATAAGTTGTAATTCTTATTTATGGAGGAAGAATGATACCAGACTTAAAATACGATGAAAGGGGTCTGATACCAGCTATAATTCAAGATATCGAAAAGGGCGATGTTTTGATGATGGCTTATATGGATAGAAGATCTCTTGAAATGACTATTAAGACAAAATATACACATTTTTGGTCACGTTCGAGACAGAAATATTGGAAGAAAGGAGAGACATCTGGGCATGTTCAGGAGGTTAAGGAAATCCTTTATGACTGTGATCAGGATACTCTTCTCATTAAGGTAATTCAACATGGCTCAGGCGCTTGCCATACTGGCCACAGGACATGTTTTTTTAGACACATCCCTCTCGAATAAGTTTTCAAGAGAATTTGAAGAAAGAGGAGATTTGAGATGAGTAAATATAAATGTACAGTATGTGGTTATGTATATGATCCTGAATACGGAGACCCTGATTCGGGCATAAAACCGGGCACGCCATTTGAGCAACTACCTGAAGACTGGGTATGTCCTGTCTGCGGGGCCCCAAAAAGTTCTTTCGAGAAAATAGAAGGATAAGCAGATGGTGTGAAATATTTTCATCAGGATTTTTTATGTGTTTTCGTCCTTGATATTTGATGAGATTGATAATACTGAAGTTCGTATTTTTGCTATAATCTTTAATCATGTATTCTGTAATTAAAAATATCCCCATTAATTATAATGAGCAACATGCCCTCAAAGGCATTATTAACGAGGTTACATCGAAGTATCCTGTAAAAAGAATTATTCTTTATGGATCAAAGGCGAGAGGTGATTTCATTGAAGACTCTGATATAGACCTTCTATTTATTACAGAAGGCAATCTGGATAGGTCCACAAGGTTTCAGATAAGCGACATCATCTATAATTATGAGTTATCTCATGATGTCGTAGTTTCAGCTATTTTTGTTTCAGAGTCAGACTTCAGAAACAGGGTTAATACCTTTCTCATAAGAGCTAAAAAAGAGGGTATTGTTATATGGTCGAGAGAATAGGCAAAGAAGGAGGCAGGCTCCTTGCGCAAGAGGCAGACTATTATCCAGAAACCTCCTTTAGCCCTGATGAGTCACTGGATGCTATGGAAAAGGCGGCGACATTTGTCAGGAGGATAAAAGAGGGGTCAATTATTTGAAAAAATCAAATCACATCATTACTGTCCAAAATATTTTAAAAAATAGATATGGCTCAATTTCATAAG
>CAYOJI010000047.1:16129-16383 GCA_964404225.1 uncultured Nitrospiraceae bacterium | reverse complement strand
GAAGAAAGTTTGTTAGATATGCTGCGTGACCTATCACCGAAAAGGTGATGCTAACTTCGTCTTCTAAATGATTGACATCGCACCTGTCTAAGGATAAATTAATATCGAAGGTAATTCTTATTTCCTTCATAGGCTCACCTCCAAGAAAGATTTATTTTGTCTACTAAAGGGTGAGCCTATTTTACTTCAAGCCTAAATTTTAGATGCTTCCTTCAAACTTTCATAAAGTAAGAGATATGGCTCAATTTCAGAAG
>CAYOJI010000047.1:850-16119 GCA_964404225.1 uncultured Nitrospiraceae bacterium | reverse complement strand
CTTCCTTTATATAAAAAGAAATATGATTTTAAATTTTTTATAGTAATTATTATTAAAATATGGTAGATTTAATGTTAGTTTTTATAAATTTGAAAATCCAAAATGCATTTTTTCGAATTAAATGTCTTTATTGTAAATTTTAAGAAATTAAAATGTATGCTATTAAATTTTTAAAGCTGATTTTTCTATTTCTATTTTTATTTATTTTCATTCAACTTTGTTTTTTGCCTACATCTGATGCAAGAAGAATAAAAGTATTTCGCGTGAGTGACGGAGAAATGATTCCTTTCGAAAAAATGATTGACGAAATTAAAGGATATAAGTTCATATTTATTGGGGAGTCACATGATAAAGAACATCATAGGTTACAACTCGAAGTCATTAAGAAGTTAAAAGAATCAGGGATTCCTGTAGCAGTTGGTTTTGAAATGTTTAGATCAGATAGTCAGGAAGATTTAGATCGTTGGATAAATGGCAAGATGTCAATAGATGAATTTATTAAGGTATATTACAAAAATTGGAATTTACCATGGCCTCTATATAGCGATATTTTTCTCTATTTAAGAGATCATAAAATCCCCACTATCGGATTAAATTTGCTTCCAGAGATAACACATAAAGTAGCAAAAGGTGGTTTTTTATCACTCACAAAAGAGGAATTGAAAAAATTGCCTCCGGAAACAGGATGTTTAGTAAACGAGAGATATATGAGATTTATTCGAAAGGCTTACTCAATGCACGGACACCGTGAAAGAAATTTTATTTATTTCTGTCAGGCGCAAATTTTATGGGATCAGGTAATGGCGCATAATTTAGTTGAATTCCTCAAAAAAAATCCTGATAAATCCATTATTGTTTTAACAGGTAATGGTCATGCATGGAAGGGTGGAATATCCGAACAGATAGAAAGATTATCATCAAAAATGGAGTTTATCGTCTTACTTCCTGTAGTGCCTGGCAACATTGATTCCACTACAATAACATTCAAGGATGCAGATTATCTTTTATCTTATTAATTAACTATTTACTCAAAAATTTACTCAATTTAAAATGTTCGGATATTTGACATACTATCCATGTTGTGATAAATTGTGAGCATTTATTGAAGAGAATCTTAATTTGGCATATAGAAGCTGAAGGCTTTGGCTTTGAAATCTATTTAGAAAAACAATTCCTCAAGGCTTTTTTCATTTAGTTCTTTGAGTTTAAATGATAAGAAAAAAAATTCTATAAAAGGAGGCTTTATGGCAGATTTTTTTCAGACAGGTGTAATAGCTACTTTACATAGATTAGGAAAGAGAGACATTGAGAAAATAGAGTCCGAGCTGCAATGGTATACAAAGGAGAGGCCTGCGGTATTAGTTTTACCATCTTTATATAGTGAACTCGAAGGAGAGGCATTAAAGGGAATTGTAGGAGAGCTTAAAGGAGTTAATTACATTAAAGAGGTTGTTGTTACCCTTGGTCCTGCGTCTGAAAAAGAATTTAAGAAGGCCAAAGAATTTTTTTCGGTTCTTCCCCAACGAACAAATATAATATGGAATACTGGCTCAAGAATTAAAAAAATATACAGGGCAATTAAAGATGCGGATTTGCCTATTGGAGACGAAGGGAAAGGAAGATCTGCATGGATGGCATACGGTTATATTTTATCAAGGCAGGAATTCCATACAATAGTCCTACATGATTGCGATATACTTACATACAGCAGGGACATGTTAGCAAGATTATGTTATCCTGTAGTAAATCCAAATCTTGGCTATGAATTTTGTAAAGGATATTATAGCCGAATAACAGATAAAATGCATGGAAGGGTAACAAGACTCCTTGTTACACCGCTTATAAGATCACTTCAGAAAATCCTCGGATATCTACCAATACTTGTATTTTTTGACAGTTTCAGGTATCCATTGGCCGGTGAATTTTCAATGGATATTGCTCTCGCGAGGGTTAACAGGATACCCGGTGATTGGGGATTAGAGATAGGGGTTCTTGCGGAGGTATACAGAAATACGTCAACAAGGAGGGTATGCCAGGTAGACATTGCTGAGAATTATGAACATAAGCATCAAGAGCTTTCTCCAGAAGATGCTTCCAAGGGACTACACAAAATGGGTGTCGATATATGTAAGACCTTATTCAGAACACTTGCATCAGAGGGGATTGTCTTTTCGGAAGGATTTTTTAAAACACTTGTTGCAACATATGTTAGAACTGCTCAAGATATGCTGAAAAGGTATGAGGATGACGCAGCTATTAATGGACTTGTTTTTGACAGACACGAAGAAAGTCTTGCAGTTGAGACATTTACAAACGCAATTAAAAAGGCAGCAGCGATAATAACAGAGGACCCCTTGGGTGTCCCACTTATTGCAAGTTGGGATAGGGTAACTTCTGCTATACCGGATATATTAGACAGGATAAGAGCGGCTGTTGAAGAGGACAATAAATAGAACTCTTATACTAAAATCGATTTTGGAGGCATTAAATAAATAGTCTTATCAAAAGTGACTAAAGTATGAAAAAGGAAACAGGCAATCTTTTAACTAATAAATTGGAGGATAAATGAATATTGATTTTAAGAGGTTATTTGTTCCCACTTTAATTGCTGTTTTATCATTTTTAATTTTATTTGTCGTCAGATATATAACTTTCAAATTATTGCACAGATGGGCAGAAAGAACAAATACAAAAATAGACGATATAATAATAAAAGCACTTAAAATTCCTTCAATATTTTGGTGTCTTGCAATAGGGCTTTACATAGGTATAGCAATATCAGATATACCTAATAAATATATATTTTACATAAGCAAAATCATCCATGTAATTGTAATTCTTTCCATAAGTATAGTAGCAGCGAATCTCGCAGGGAAAATATTTAGAAATTATATTCAGAAATCTGAATTACCTATTCCTGCAACAGGTCTTGCCCATGCAATCTTGAAGGGGACAATACTTGTTATTGGTTTTTTGATAATATTGAGCGTTTTTGGTGTTTCTATTACACCTCTCATTACAGCTCTTGGCATAGGTGGACTTGCAGTAGCCCTTGCTCTTCAGGACACGCTTGCTAATTTGTTTGCAGGAATTCATATACTCGTAGAAAAGTCTATAAGAGTCGGGGATTTTATAAGACTCGAGACCGGACAGGAGGGTTATGTGGAGGATATCACATGGAGGACAACGAGGATAAGAATGCTTCCGAATAATATGGTTGTGATTCCAAACAGCAAGCTTGCCCAGAGCGTAGTTACAAACTATTATCTACCCGAAAAGAGGATGTCTCTTCTTATACCCATAGGGGTGAGTTATTCCTCTGATCCCGAAATAGTTGAACGGATACTTATAGAAGAAGCTAAAAAGGCAGTGGGTGAAATCCCTGGACTGCTTGGAGATCCTGAACCCTTTGTGAGGTTTATCCCTGGTTTCGGTGACAGTTCCCTTGATTTTACGCTTATATGCCAGGTTCAAGAGTTTGTTGATCAATATCTTGTTCAGCATGAACTCAGAAAAAGAATTTTCAGAAGATTTAAAGAGGAAGCCATCGAAATACCATTTCCTCATAGAACAGTGTACTTGAGAGAGGAGAAAGAATGGCAGAAAAAATAGAACCCTTTGAATTCAAACAATGTGTAAGCATCTTGGTATCAACAGGTAAAAAAGCCAAAGACCTGCGTGAATTAAGAGAAATAATTGCTACTATCAGCGATGAAAGTATTTTTCATCATACCTACCAATATTTTTTAAAGGGTCATATTCTTGAATACACAAATGATTTTGCCCAATGGGCAGGTGAGAGTCTTGAAGAAAGAGCACTTGCAGAACATCTTTCTAATATAGATCCTTATGAATTCAGAGATATTAAGGATTTAAGGGAAAAGATAATCTTTGTAATAGATGAATATCTTAAAAATTTTCCTGAACCAAGAAAAGTGGCATCAGGTGATGAATTCTACTTCAATGAGACAATAACGATTGTTTTTCCTGTGGGCATAAAAGCTAAAAATCTTGCTGAGTTCCTTACAGCAATTAAATTTATTGATACAGGTTGTATATATTACCACTTTTATGAGGCAAGGATGCGACTTGGGGGTGGGATCGATGATTTTTCGAGATGGATCGAGGATGCATTCGAAAAGAAAGAGCTGGCGGGCAAGATAAAGAGTATAGATCCATTTATATACAATATAGAGGAGATCAGGAGACGGCTTCTCGAAGTTGTCGAAGAGGAAGTGAGAAAAGATATGGAGGTTATAGATAGGTGTTTAATCAATATTTAGGCATATCTCCCAAGAGCGACCTGGTACTTTTACAGATGCTTGGAGAGAAATTGAATAAAAAGTCTTTTCTTCACATTAATTCTACCCGTGAAGGGGGCGGGGTAGCTGAGATCCTCCAGAGGATGATACCCATTTTGAATGAGCTTGGAATTGATGCAAGGTGGGAAGTTATAGAAGGTGATCCAAGATTTTTTGAAATAACAAAAAAAATTCATAACGCTTTACAGGGTGGCTTAGAAGAGATTACCGAAGATATGTGGGATTATCATTTTGAGGTAAATAAAAGAAATGCAGAAAAAATAGACTTGAATGCCGATGCAATACTAATACATGACCCTCAACCAATTGCACTTATTAATTTTAGAAGAGATGGATGGTGGATTTGGAGATGTCATATTGACTTATCAAAGCCTCAAGAAATTGTTAGTAATTATCTATGCAGATATTGTGAGAAATACAACGCTGCGATATTCTCTGTCTCAAAATTTGCGAGGTCATTAGATATAAAAGAATTTATAGTTCCGCCTTCAATAGATCCAATAAGTGAAAAAAATCGGGAGCTGTCGGAAGAAGAAATAGAAGAGACATTAAATAAATTTCAGATTCCAAAAGATAGGCCAATAATTCTTCAAGTATCGAGATTTGATAGATTTAAAGATCCTATCGGCGTGATTAAAGCTTATAGGATGGTGAAGAAATACAATGATTGTATTCTTATCCTTGCAGGAAGCTCTGCTACTGATGATCCTGAAGGAGAGACAGTTTTAAATGAAGTTAAAGAATATGCAGAAAATGATCCTGATATATTTATTTTATTATTACCACCTTTCAGCGATAAAGATATTAACGCACTTCAAAGATCTGCAACTGTAGTTCTTCAAAAATCCCTTAAGGAGGGTTTCGGACTGACTGTCTCTGAGGCAATGTGGAAGGGTAAACCTGTAATAGGTGGAGCAGTTGGCGGGATTCCCCTCCAAATCATACATGGAGTTACAGGTTTCCTTGTCCATTCGGTCGAAGGAGCTGCTTTTAGGATAAGACAATTATTGAATCATCCTGAAATGTCAAAAGGGATGGGAGAAAAGGGAAAAGAATTTATAAGGAAAAACTTTCTTATCACAAGACAGATAAGGGATTATTTATCTATATGGTATTCCTTGGAAAATAAAGGGAAAAATATTTTTGAGTTATGATTGGAATTCGATAAAAATTTATTTACTTCATATGTTTTTCATTTTCTCTTCATTACTTCTTCATAATTTTTAATTATTTTATAATAAGCTTAGGATAATAAATTTAATAATATCAACAAAATTTAAACGGAGGTTATATGAAATTAAATAAAAGAATAGTTTTGGTTTTTATATTATGTGCAGGAATACTCTTATCAAATTCAATTTGTGCAGAAGAATCGTCGATTTCTAAAGAGTCTACGGATTTACTTTTAAAGACGAACAAAGCTATTGCTGAAATAGCCGCTATGGTGAAACCTTCTGTTGTTAATATATCCTCAACAAAGACTATAAGAACGCAAGGTGTACCTTTCCCCTTTTTTGATGATCCATTTTTTAAAAGATTTTTTGGAGATGAATTTAGATTTTTTGATAGACCAAGGGAATTTAAACAATCAGGACTGGGGTCAGGTGTAATTGTTGATAAAGATGGATATATACTTACAAACAATCATGTGATTAAAGATGCTGACGAAATAAAGGTTAAACTTTCAGATCAGAGAGAATTTAAAGGAAAGATCGTGGGAGCTGATCCGAAGACGGATCTCGCGGTCATTAAAATAGATTCTAATAATCTACCAGCCATAAAACTTGGAGATTCAGATGAATTGAAGGTTGGTGAAACAGTATTAGCAATTGGGAATCCGTTTGGTTTAAGTCATACAGTTACAATGGGAATAGTAAGTGCAAAAGGAAGGGCGAATGTAGGAATAGCAGATTATGAAGATTTCATTCAGACTGATGCTGCTATCAATCCTGGTAACTCAGGTGGTGCGCTTGTAAATATAAAAGGAGAGCTCGTAGGAATTAATACCGCTATATTCAGCACATCAGGAGGTTATCAAGGAATTGGGTTTGCTATCCCAAGTAATATGGCAAAAGTTGTAATGAAGAGTTTAATCGAAAAAGGAAAGGTTGTGAGAGGGTGGTTAGGTGTTTACATTCAACCTATAACTTCCGAGCTTGCAGAACAGTTTAAGCTCAAAGATACCGAAGGCGCAATAGTTTCAGATGTTATTGAAGACAGTCCTGGTGCAAAGGCAGGGATAGAAAGAGGAGATGTTATTGTCGAGTACAATGGGAATAAGGTCAAGGATGTTACAATGCTTAGGAATATGGTAGCAAATACCTTTCCCAATACAGAAGTAAGTATAAAGATTATTCGTAACGGGGAGTCAAAAACTCTAAGAGTTAAAATTGCGGAGTTACCTCAAGAAGAAACCCTTAAGCTATCAAAGAATTTTGAAAATAAATTTAAGGGTGTTTATGTTCAGAATCTCACTCCAGACATAAAGAAAAATCTCGATATTCCAAAACGTATTAGCGGAGTTTTGGTAACTGATATAGAGGAGGATAGTCCCGCAGAAGGTATTTTAATGAAAAATGATGTAATCATAGAAATTAATAAGAAACCTGTCAATAATATAAAAGATTTTGAAACAATAGTTTCTAAAATTAAAAAAGAACAGAACATCTTAATATTAATTTTCAGAAAGGGTTCTGTTTTTTATGTAACCTTATAATTATGTAACCATTAACATTCTATAAATAAAGTCAAAGTGGGTTATTTTAAAAAGAGTTTTTCCTTTGCTCAACTTGTTGTTTAACTCTTTTTAAAAGTCTTTTTGCCCATGCAAATTCAGTAGCGAGGATCGCTAATCCTATAGGTATGACTATAAACGCAGGGCCTGGTAAGACGATGAGTGCTAATCCTATCAAAAGTATGGTTGTGCCTATAATCCCAATAATAATTCTCTTTACATTCTTTAATGTTTTATTCAAGAATTGGTTCATTCTTGGGACACTTTTTATGTTAATAGAGTTTTTATAAGAAATATTATACAATTTTGCAAGATTTATATATAAATAAAAAAGGCCCTTTCACATAATTCTAAGAAGAATAAAAACTATGAAAATAATTTGTACAAAAAGATTGCACACCATTGTGTTAGATAATACACAGTGTATTGATAAGAGACAACAGTTTTAAGGGATTTCTTTGGAATAAAATAGCTCTCATTCTTTAATTACTATTTGTGGTATTAAGCCATTATCAATCATTATCAATTAAGTTATCATCTTTTAGAAAAACTTTAAAGAAAAAATAACAATCATGGCATTATATTTGCAAATCATTTTGATTTCAAAATATAATAGATGCGATTACAAAGAACTATAAAAAAAGAAATTATTTTTGGAGGAGTAGGTCTTCATACAGGCCGCTACTCGCAGGTTTGTCTAAAACCTGCTCCTCGAGATACTGGTATCTTATTTATGAGAATAGACAAAGGTATAGAAATTAAGGCTTCCTTAAATTCTGTTACTGACACAGCTTTTGCTACCACAATCGGATATAATAGTGCGAAAATTAGAACAATTGAGCATATCCTTGCTGCTATTTATGGTTTAGGGATAGACAATATTATCATTGAGGTAAATGGACCTGAAATACCAATTTTAGATGGCAGTGCTTTAGAATTTACCAGTCTAATACTCAAAAGTGGTATAGCAAAACAGGCTAAAAAAAGACCTTTTATTAGGATAACTCGGCCTTTAGCTTTTTCTGAAGGTAACGCCCAGATAGTTGCCCTACCTTATAATGGTAAATGTATTACGTACAGGATATTTTTTAATCATCACCTGCTTGGTGAGCAAAAATTCAGTCTTGAACTAACAGAAGAAAGCTTTCTTTTAGAAATAGCACCTGCCCGCACCTTTGGGTTTCTTAAAGATGTTGAATATCTTCAGGCAAATGGTTTTGCTAAAGGAGGTTCTATAGACAATGCAATAATTCTTGGTGAAAGTGGTATTCTCAATTCATCTGGTCTGAGATTCAAAGATGAATTTGTCAGACATAAGATACTTGATCTTATAGGAGACTTATCTTTATCAGGATTCCCGATTTATGGTCATATAATAGCAGATAGATCTGGACATACTACAAACTTGAAATTTCTTAAAAAACTTTTGTCCAATCCCCAATGCTGGGAAATGATAACAGAACCTGCTGAAAAATCAGCCCCTGTTTATTCTTAAAAACCTTATTTTTCAATAACTTATAATTTTTTACTTGAAAAATTTTTTCAAAATAGAGTTTCATATCTTAGAAGACCGCAAAAAAGGGGCTGGAGAGGAGATTCTCCAGCCTAATTAATTATGCTTTTTTAACGTGAATGGCAAGTTATTTCTTTTTTGCGGTCTTCTTCGCTGCTTTCTTCTTTGTAGCTGCTTTCTTGGTTGCCATTAAGTTCACCCCCTTTCTATCCGCACCTTATTTTAAAGGTGCGGAACACAAAACCACTCAAATCCTACCTATAAGTGTTATCCTCTTCCCCGATAAAATTTTCTTAAGATTGGCATCACCTTTTTTCTTCTTTAATTTATACTCTTCTTCATCCATTAAAATATAGTTGATTTTTTGTTCAAACCTTTTTTCAAGGTCTTTGATTTCTCTGTGAAGCGATGACGAAGCCCCGATAACAAAAAGGTCAACTGTATTTACATTTTCACCTTCTGCGTAAGGGCCATAAAGAAAAGCAGCCTTTGCATTTGTAGATCTCAAAACCGCCTTTAATGCTCCTGGTAGACCGAGTGATTTTGTTATAAGGTTTTTTAGTTCGGAGAAGAGGGGGGATTCTTTATTAGCCTGGAAATATCTAAGATTAACTACCTTTTCGCTTGTGACAATGCCCATCTTTTCAAGCTTATCAAGTTCCCTTTTTATACCTGATGGGTTTTTCCGTAAGAGGTTCGCTATCTCTCTTATATAAAACTGTTCATCAGGGCTATTTAATAGCAATGATAAAACATCAGCTCTTATCGACGATGAAAATAAACTCTTTAACATCATATATACTTAAATGTTTTTACAATAAAAAATTATTTTTGTCAACAAAAAAATTCATTTTTAGAACAAATATTGCAAAATAGTAAACGTTTATATTTAAAGAACAATTGTTTATAAAATATAAACATTATTTTGATTTTATCATCTTTCTTACCATTTTCAAATTCATTAAATCATCAATATCTATTTTCCTCGGTGTTTCAAGTATTATGGGAACATTTTTAACATGCTCATAATTAATAAATTGCCTTAATCCTGTTATCCCTATTTTCCCTTGCCCAATATGTTCATGTCTATCAATACCTGATCCTAATTCACCTTTTGAGTCATTCAAATGAATTAATTTTATCCTCTCAAAGCCTATATATTTTTTTATTTCAGAAAATATGATCTCCATTTTTTTTTCGTCACGAATATCATATCCGGCAGCGAATGCATGACATGTATCAATACATATACCTGCTATAAAGTGTCTATTTGTACTATAAATTAACTCCGCCAGATCTTTTATGGTTGAAGATATATCACTTTTTTCACCTGCGGTATTTTCAATTAATAAGCCTGCATTCCATTTACCGCAATTTCCTAATTCATTTAAGACATGGATAGCCCTCTCAATTGCAAACTGTCTATCTTCATTTGAAGCACTTCCAGGATGGAGAATAACGTAATCTGCTCCAAGTATGTCCGCTCTTTCCATTTCTTTTCTAAGCAATTCAATGGATTTGTGTCTAATCATACTATCTCGCGATGCGATATTAATAAGATATGAAGAATGAATATATATAGGTGCTATGTCAAACTTTGACCTGAATAATTTAAATAATGATATTTCTTTCTCAGAAAGTTCTTTTATAATCCAGCTGCGAGGATTGTGAGAAAAAATCTGCACTGTATTACATCCCAGCAAATTCGCTCTTTCTAAACTAAGATGTAGTCCGCCAGCAATTGAGGTATGAACACCAACCCTCCGCATCAATCTTCATTTTATTTCATTTTTCTAATTAAATGAATAGCAACCTTATTAAAAAATATCGGCTTTCTTAAATAATAGAGATAATTTTTTAAGCATATTAAAATATTTATTGACTTTCATATAAATTTTGATTTATATATATTTACTATACAAAATCCAAATGAAGCTTATTTATAAGATATTTTACAATGAAGTGAAATTATATATAAATTTGAGTTTATTATCTATGGAGGAAAAATGCGGATTGATTGTTATTTATCCTTAGGATGTCCTTCCGAGCCTATGTTGAGAGAAAACATAGAAAAGGCTTTAGTTCTCGAAGGATTGAAAGCAGAAATAAATTTTTTTAGAGTTGATAATGCACGGGCAGAAGCTTTGAAGCTCAAGGGGTCTCCTTCCATATTTATTAATGGTATAGAGGTTCAGCCACTTAATATTGAAGGTTTCTCATGAAGGATGTTCGTTGATGAGTCTGGAAGACTTTCACCTGTTCCGTCAGTAGATACATTTAGAAAACTATTAAAAAATAGAGGAGGAATCGATGGAAATTAAAGTCCTGGGGCCTGGTTGCCCAAATTGTTTCAAACTTGAAGAGATGGTAAAAAAAGCTGTAAAAGAACTTGGGGTTGAAGCAAAAATTGAAAAAATTACGGATATGATTGAAATTATGAAATACACCATGACAACGCCTGGTCTAATTATTAACGGGAAACTCAAACATAAAGGAAGACCTCTTCCTGAATTCGAAAAAGTTAAAGAACTTATAAAAGAAGAGATTTGATATGAAAGATTTATTAAATATATTTAAAGCACTCTCTGATGAAACCCGTTTAAGGATCCTTAAGTTGCTCGAACATGGTGAATTATGTGTATGTGATTTAGTTGCGGCGATTGATACAATCCAGCCTAAAATTTCATTTCATCTGAGCACTCTAAGAGAAGCCGGCTTGATTGTTGACAGAAAAGATGGAAAATGGATTCAATACCGACTCAATGATTCTGATATCTTTCGCAGATACTTGATAATCTCTATTCTTGAACGTATTGATGATGAAGTTGTTCAGTCTGATAAAAAAAGGCTTTTTGATTTCTTAAAAAAGAAGCAGAAAAAAATAATAAATATAGACAAAACGAGGTTAGCTTCATGATAAAAGTAATGTTTTTATGCACAGGGAATTCCTGCCGTTCACAGATGGCTGAAGGTTTTGCAAGACAACTTGGTAGAGGAATAATTGAACCTTACAGCGCTGGACTTAATCCTGCTGGGATCAATAAAATCGCTGTGAAGGTTATGAAAGAAGTAGGAATAGACATATCAAATCAACGGTCAAAATCAATAGATATGGAACTTCTAAAAAAGATGGATGTTATTATTACGCTCTGTGACAACGCTGCTGAATCATGTCCATGGACACCTCCGGGTATTAAAAGAATTCACTGGTCATTAAAAGATCCTGCAAAAGCAGCCGGAACAGAAGAAGAGATAATGAATGAATTTAGAAGGATCCGGGATGAAATAGAAAAAAGAGTAAAAAACTTTATTGAGGAAGTGCAAAATGGCTGAAGTAGTAAAGAGGTTATCTTTCCTTGATCGGTTTCTTACTTTGTGGATATTTTTGCCATGGCAATTGGTGTCGGTTCAGGCTATTTTTATCCAAAAATCCCGGAGTTTTGGAATATTTTCCAGGTTGGTACTACCAATATACCTATAGCCATTGGATTGATTCTAATGATGTTTTAATCAGTCTGGTAAATGTCGCGTTATACTTTCAAAGGAAATATTTTCCTGTTGAATATTGCCATATTAAAGAAATCGAGCCGTTATGAAAAAAAATTCCAAAATTACAAAGGAGGAAGAAAATGTGTCTTGGAATTCCATCAAAGATAATTAAGATTGAAGGTACAAATGCAACAGTGGATGTTTATGGAGCACACCGTGACATCAGTCTACTTGTTATGGATGAGCCTTTAAACATCGGCGACTATGTAATTGTCCATGCAGGCTTTGCGATTAAAAAACTACAGGAGGATGAGGCTAAGGAAACCCTGGGATATTTCAAAAAATATTTAGAAGAATTAGTAAAAGAAAGCCACAGAGAAGCTTAGATATAGTGAAAGAAAAATATAAATTTCTCTTAATTATTATCGTCTTTCTTATCTGCTACTTTCTGCCGGTTGAAAATGGACGATTTACCAATGCTGTTTTTGAAGCCCTTGCATTGACAAAATGGTATGCTCGGGAGCATATTTTGCTTTGTCTTGTGCCTGCTTTCTTTATTGCAGGCGCTATCGTAGTATTTGTCAGCCAGGCCTCGGTGATGAAATATTTCGGGGCAAAAGCAAATAAATTGCTCTCTTATACTGTGGCCTCTGTTTCAGGGTCGGTTCTGGCGGTCTGCTCATGTACGATCCTTCCTTTGTTTATGGGCATATATCAAAGAGGAGCCGGTCTTGGTCCCGCAATTGCATTTTTATATTCAGGTCCTGCGATCAATGTACTTGCTATTATCCTAACCGCACGGATACTCGGATGGGAACTTGGATTGGCGCGGGCTATAGGCGCTGTTCTTTTTAGTATTATTATTGGGCTCTTAATGCATTTTATATTCATAAAAGAGGAAAGACAAAGACATGCTGGAGAAAATTTTGATTTTAGTAATGTAAAAGACCGTCGTCCCCTTAGCAAAACCATCCCTTATTTTTTTTCAATGGTTGCGATCCTTGTCTTTGCTAACTGGGGAAAACCGCCTGAAGAAAGCCATAATCTCTGTTGGGTCATCTACCATTATAAATGGTGGCTTACTGGATTTTTCAGTGTTGTGCTGGCAGTTATACTTATAAAATGGTTCAAAAAGGATGAACTGAAAGAATGGACACAGCAGTCATGGATTCTTGCGCTGCAGATATTACCGCTTCTTTTAGGCGGCATTCTGGCAGCAGGTTTTTTACTCGGAAGGGTTGGGTATGAGGGAATTATTCCTTCACAGTATATAAGTGCACTGGTTGGCGGAAATTCCTTCTTTGCAAATTTCTTTTCCTCTGTAGTGGGTGCTTTTATGTATTTTGCAACACTGACTGAGGTACCGATACTTCAGGGACTGATTGGCTCAGGCATGGGCAAAGGGCCTGCACTGGCACTTCTTCTGGCAGGACCGGCATTGAGCCTTCCCAACATGCTGGTCATCAGACGTGCCATGGGGACGCAGAAAACTATAGTATACGTGAGCCTTGTCATAATCATGGCTACGATTTCGGGAATGATTTTTGGAGCGATTATTGAGTAAAGATTACTAATATGGGAAGTTAAGGGTTGAAGAAGATATTTGGGATTGAGGAAACGCCGTCATTATCCTGGAAGTCAAAAAAGAAGAAAAGCATTATATTCTTAAAGAAGACAGAGTGAGCCAGAATTGTTTATGTCATTATTGTACCTTTTGTCATTGATCCGAAGATATCCCTTTTTGGCAAATAGGGTTATTGGTATGGAGTGGATATGACGAAGGAGGCAAGAGTGATTCTTACAGCAATTAAGGTATCAAGACTTGAAGGAATTGCAGGGTAATTAATAATCATGGAAACCATTTAGAAAGGGGATGGGAGATTTCTTTAATAGCCAGGCTATTGGAAGTAGAAGAGCATATGGTTATATATGTAAAAAATTTAATCCAGAGATCAGAACATATGCGAATAATTTATGCGCCTGATGAAACAATGATGTAATTTTTTTTCAAACTTTTCAAACTTAATATGCGAAAGGAGGGTATGAAATGAAAATACTTCTTATCTATCCGGAATATCCGGTTACCTTCTGGAGTTTTAAATATGCATTAAGGTTTGTTTCTAAAAAGGCAGCTTACCCTCCACTTGGATTGCTGACTGTTGCAGCTTTGCTTCCTGCTGAATGGGAGAAAAAACTTGTAGATATGAATGTTAAAACACTGGATGACAGAGATTTATTATGGGCAGATTATGTTTTTATAAGCGTGGACCATCTTGTCCTCGGTGAGGCAGAGGTTACACTTCCAGCCTTCCTTGAAGATTTAAAAAGGGGGAAGGCAAAACATCTTTATACATCACACCAACGGGCAGATATTACAACGACTCCTGCCCTCGTGGGTGCCCATTTGATTGCGAATTCTGCCAAATCACAGTGCTGTATGGACATATGCCACGGACAAAGACAGAGGAATAGATAATAAAAGAGTTGGAAATTCTCTACTCAATGGGATGGAGAGGCAGGGTTCTTTTTGTTGATGACAACTTCATTGGAAATAAGGTGAAATTAAAGAAAGAAATATTGCCTGCCATAATAGAGTGGGCTGATAAAAGAAATCATCCATTTAAATTTTCAACTGAGGTATCTATAAACCTTTCTGATGATGAAGAACTTATACGTTTGATGGTACAGGCAGGATTTGACGAGGTCTTTGTTGGGATTGAAACCCCTGATAAAGAGTGTTTAGAAGAATGCGGTAAATTTCAAAATAAAAATCGTGATTTGAGAACCTCCGTAAAAAAAATTACAGATTCTGGTTTAGAGGTCTCAGGAGGGTTCATTATAGGATTTGATAGTGATACCATTTCAACTTTCAGAAACATTGTAAGATTCATAAGGGAAACCAGCATTGTAGTCGCGATGGTCGGACTGTTAAATGCCCCTCGTGACACTAAACTTTACAAACGCCTTAAAAAGGAAGGGCGACTGCTTAAGGACATAACTGGCAATAACATGGATTTGTCAACTAATTTTATTACAAAGATAAATTTCGATGTTCTTGTTAGTGAGTATAAAAAGATTATCAGAGCTCTCTATCTACCAAAACACTATTATAAAAGAATCATAGGATTTTTAAGCTATTATAAACCATTACAAAAAAGGTTATTTCGTTTTAGCTTTACAAATCTTCAAGCTCTTTGTAAATCTATATTAT
>CAYOJI010000047.1:0-840 GCA_964404225.1 uncultured Nitrospiraceae bacterium | reverse complement strand
TAGGCATTATAGGAAAAGAAAGGGTTTATTATTGGAAGCTCTTTTCTTGGACCATATTTAAACGTCCAAAACTTTTCCCCCTTGCTATAACCTATGCTATATATGGACTGCATTTTAGAAAAATTTTTGAAGACATTCTTATGGTTACTGAAGACATAACATGCTGAAGATAAAACCGGCATTGAGGAGAAAAAGATTGAGGTCAAGATAGATTGAAGAAGAGATTTGCATTGGCTGCGGTATGTGTGTGAGGGGGTGCGGAAGAGGAGTCTTTAAATTTGATTTTAAAAAGAAAAAACCCGTAGTTGTCAACCCTTTGAATTGTATGGTTGCCTGTCCATCACATGCTATAAGTTTTCCGCCTCTAAGTTATGTCCACAGATTGATCAAGGAGAAATACCTTATTAAAAAATCTCGGGAAGAGTTAAATAATAACAAAGAAAAATATGAAAAGAAATAGGAGGATCTTATGGAAGACAAAGAAATATTATTTGACATGCTGAAATTTCATGGGCACAAATGCTGGGCAAGCACTGCAGGGCTTAGAGCAGGTCTTGCAGCACTCAGAGTACTCGGTGCAAAGCGAAGCGGAGCAAAATCGCTCCATGCCATCTTAGAGACAAGTTATCATCATGCAGCCGGTTGTTTTGGTGACGGTGCCCAATACGCGACAGGTTGTACTTTTGGGAAAGGCGATATTGAAAAGAACCCTAGAGGCAGGTTATGATGTGTAAAAATGACAACTCTTTTAATTGTTTCAATATTAGTTTTTGTTTTTTACTACTATCACTACTGTCCGCTAAAAATTTAGGATAAGGCTTGAACTCTCTGTCAGAGGTG
>CAYOJI010000046.1:0-16426 GCA_964404225.1 uncultured Nitrospiraceae bacterium | reverse complement strand
CACATTATAAGGTGAGCCCCTTTTTTTATTCATCACGGAATTGGTGATGCTTCCTATCCAAGAAGTTGAATTTAACGTTTTTATTAGGTATTCTATTATGTGACTATATTTCTTACATATTATTGAATGGTCGAAGAGCGCTTAAAAATATCCCTTAAGAGTCCAAATAAATTACGATATGGGCTCTTCAATCAAGATTAGAGGAGGAGAGTTAATGGCTAAAAAGTTGAGCAAAAAATACGTTTACTTTTTTGGAGGAGGAAAGGCTGAAGGAAGAGGTGATATGAAAGACCTTCTCGGTGGGAAAGGAGCTGGTCTTGCAGAAATGACTAATTTAAAAATACCTGTACCCGCAGGTTTTACTATAACTACAGAAGCGTGCAATGAATACTTTAAGGCTGGGAGGAATTTCCCAAAAGGGATGTGGGAACAGGTTCTTGAAAATATGAAAAAGGTCGAAAAGACAATGGGTATGAAGTTTGGTGACTCTACTAACCCACTCTTAGTGTCTGTGCGTTCAGGAGCAAAATTTTCGATGCCAGGAATGATGGATACTGTGCTCAATCTTGGACTTAATGAAACAACGATGAAGGCACTAATAAACAAGACAGCTAATGAACGATTTGCTTATGATGCGTATAGAAGATTTATAACTATGTTTGGCAGTATTGTTATGGGTATAGATAGACAAAAGTTTGAAAAAGCACTCGAGGAAATGAAGGAGAGAAAAGGGGTACGTCTTGACACAGAACTTACAGCAGAAGATCTAAAAGAACTTGTTGAGACATATAGAATTATCTATAAAAAGAGTACGGGGGAAGAATTTCCACAGGATCCTTATGAACAACTGAAGAAAGCGATAAGTGCGGTTTTTAATTCCTGGTTTGGTGAAAGAGCGGTTAAATATAGAAATCTTAATAATATCCCTCATGATCTTGGTACAGCATGTAATATACAAGCAATGGTATTTGGAAATCTTGGAGAAAACTCTGGAACAGGGGTTGGCTTTACAAGGGACCCTTCCACTGGAAAGAAAAGGTTTTTTGCAGAGTGTCTGATAAATGCACAAGGTGAGGATGTAGTTGCTGGGATAAGGACTCCGTTGGGTATAGAAGAGTTAAGAAAAAGACTACCTGAAGCATACAAAGAACTTACTAAGATATACAAAAAACTGGAAAGGCATTTTAAAGATATGCTTGATATAGAGTTTACTATTCAAGAGGGTAAACTTTATATGTTACAGACAAGAATAGGTAAAAGAACAGCGGCTGCTGCTTTGAAAATTGCAATCGATATGGTTAAGGAAAGATTAATAGACAAGAAGACCGCTGTGTTAAGGATCGATCCTGACCAACTTGACCAACTACTTCATCCAACTATAGACCCAAAAGCAGAGGTTAAAGTAATAGCAAAGGGTCTTCCAGCTTCACCTGGTGCTGCTGTAGGAAAGGTGGTATTTACAGCAGAGGATGCAGAAAGAGCTGCAGAAAAGGGTGAAAAGGTGATTCTTGTAAGAACAGAGACTTCTCCCGAAGATATAGGTGGAATGCACGCAGCACAGGGAATACTTACAGCGAGGGGTGGTATGACATCCCATGCAGCTGTTGTCGCAAGAGGAATGGGTAAGTGTTGTGTTGTAGGTTGTGGTGCAATAAACATAAATGAGGTTCAGAAATACTTTACAGTTAATGAGCTTGTAATAAAGGAAGGTGACTATATAACACTCAATGGTACCACTGGAGAGGTTATCTTGGGTGAAATACCCCTTGTGCTTCCTGAGCTTACAGGTGATTTTGGAAAATTTATGAAGTGGGTTGATGAGTTTAGAAAATTGAGGGTTAGAACAAACGCAGATACACCTCATGATTCAGCAGTTGCAAGAAAATTTGGTGCAGAGGGGATCGGTCTTTGTAGAACAGAACACATGTTTTTTGCACCTGAAAGAATAAGTGCTGTAAGAGAAATGATCCTCTCTGATGATTTAGAAGGAAGAAAGAAGGCACTTGAGAAACTTTTGCCAATGCAAAAAGGAGACTTTATCGAGATATTTAAGGTTATGAAGGGTTTACCTGTGACTATTCGTTTACTCGATCCTCCTTTACACGAGTTTTTACCCCACACAGATGAAGAGCTAAGAACATTAGCTACCTCAATGGAGATACCATTTGAAAAATTAAAGGCAAGAAATAAGTCTCTGCAAGAATTTAACCCGATGCTTGGGCATAGGGGTTGTAGGTTAGGGATAACTTATCCCGAGATATACGAAATGCAGGTAAGGGCGATAATGGAAGCAGCATGTGAAGTATCAAAACAAAAAATAAAAGTTATACCTGAAATAATGGTACCCCTTGTAGGGCATGTAAACGAACTAAAAATGATGAAAGAACTTATTGTTAAAGTAGCAGATGAAGTTCAAAAGTCATATAAAACTAAAGTAAACTATAGTGTTGGAACAATGATAGAACTTCCAAGGGCTGCTTTAACAGCAGATGAAATAGCTACAGAAGCAGATTTTTATTCATTTGGGACAAATGATCTTACACAAACAACTTTTGGATTATCAAGGGATGATGCAGGAAGATTCCTACCTTATTATGTAGAAATTGGTATACTTCAGGATGATCCTTTTATAACGCTTGACCAGAACGGGGTAGGTTTCTTGATGAAATTGGCGGTTGAAAGAGGTAGAAAAATAAAGAAAGATTTAAAAATGGGTATTTGCGGAGAACATGGGGGTGATCCACGATCGGTAGAATTTTGTCATAAAATAGGATTGGATTATGTAAGCTGTTCGCCTTACAGGGTTCCGATTGCGAGGCTTGCAGCAGCCCAAGCTGTCCTTAAAGAGAAAACTAAAAAAGATTTGAGCAAATCAACAGTTTAAATCGAAGAATTTTTCAGAGGTAAAGTAGTTTAAGATTTTTCTTTTAAAAATGAGGGCAGGTAATAATTTTTTATCAAAAGGCTTATAACAGGGTCTACTTTAACTTTACTTAATAAAGAATTATATGCTATTTTTAAAATATTTTAGAATTTAAATAATTTTGAAAGGTGGTGCACAGAATGGCTATTGATAAGGCTCAGAAGCAGACAATAATCAACGAGTTTAAATTACATGAGAATGATACTGGTTCTCCAGAGGTTCAGATAGCTTTATTAAGTAAAAGAATAAATTATCTTACCGATCATTTCAAAATCCACAAAAAAGATCATCATTCAAGAAGAGGCCTTTTAAAACTCGTCAGCCAGAGGAGGAAATTGCTCGATTATCTTAAAAGGTTAGACAGGGAACGATATGAAAGGTTAATCAACAGGTTAGAATTAAGAAAATAATGAAAAAGGTTCAGATCCAAGTTCGTAATAAAACCCTTACCCTTGAGACGGGAAAGATGGCGAGACAGGCTGACGGGGCGGTAGTTGCCCAATATGGGGACACAGTTGTTCTTGCTACGGCTGTAGCTGACAAAATCCAAAAAGAGGTTCTCGACTTTTTCCCTTTAACAATAGATTATCAGGAGAAGGCATATTCCGCAGGGAAAATACCCGGTGGATTTTTTAAAAGGGAAGGGCGCCCTTCCGAGAAAGAGATACTTACCTCACGTCTTATAGACAGACCAATAAGACCACTTTTTCCAAAAGGATTTTTTTATGAGACTCAAGGTATTGTTAATGTTCTTTCTTATGGCGATGAGAATATAGCAGATATTCTTGGCATTATAAGTATGTCTGCTGCATTGGTAATTTCTGATATTCCCTTTAAATCTCCTATTGGTGCTGTAAGGGTAGGAAGGGTTGCAGGATCATTTGTTATAAATCCTGACATGAGGGAGGCTGAAGAGTGTGACCTCAATCTCGTAGTGGCAGGTACCGAAGAAGCTGTTGTTATGGTCGAAGGTGAAGCCCTTGAAGTTTCAGAATCTACACTCGTTGAGGCATTAGATATAGCGCATCAGGAGATAAGACGCATATGTGCAATACAGAAGGAGCTCCAAGATATTGCAGGAAAAGAAAAGAGGCCAGTACAAGAACCAGTAATAGACGAGGAGCTTAAAAATAAAGTAAATGAACTTGCTTTAGAAAGAATAAAAACCGCTATTATTATTCCTGACAAACAGATGAGACAAAAAGCCCTCGATGAGATTCTTAAAGATATAATTGAAAAGTTAAATACAGGGGAGAAGGATTTGACTTTTGATATAGCTACTGTTTTTAATGATATCGAAAAGAATCTCGTAAGAGGGATGATATTAAATGAAAATAGAAGAGTTGACGGCAGAACCAACACCGAGATAAGAAAAATAAGTGCTGAAGTTGGAATCCTCCCTCGGACGCATGGGTCTGCATTGTTTATAAGGGGTGAAACGCAATGTTTAGCAGTTGTAACATTAGGGACATCTGATGACGAACAAAAAATAGATTCTCTTGACGGAGAGTCTTATAAGACATTTATGTTGCATTATAATTTCCCACCTTTTAGCGTTGGTGAAGTGAAACCCTTAAGATCGCCCGGCAGGCGTGAAATTGGTCATGGCATGCTTGCTGAAAGGGCACTTAAGGCAGTTATCCCTCCAAAGACAGAATTTCCTTACACAATAAGAATAGTGTCAGATATCCTTGAATCTAATGGTTCTTCGTCGATGGCAACAGTGTGTGGGGGTTCTCTTGCATTAATGGATGCAGGTGTTCCTATAAAGTCTCATGTGGCTGGAATTGCAATGGGACTTATAAAAGAAGGAGAAAAATTTGTGATTCTCTCTGATATCCTTGGACTCGAAGACCACCTTGGAGATATGGATTTCAAAGTTACAGGAACTGATAAAGGTATAACTGCTTTCCAATTGGATACCAAAATAAG
Source organism: uncultured Nitrospiraceae bacterium (assembly GCA_964404225.1). Classification (GTDB taxonomy): domain Bacteria; phylum Nitrospirota; class Thermodesulfovibrionia; order Thermodesulfovibrionales; family SM23-35; genus Kmv42. Next base: position 11,571 of record CAYOJI010000046.1, on the reverse strand, counting down.
TGGTATACCTCGTGAAATAATGGAGAAGGCACTCGAACAAGCAAAACAAGGGAGACTCTTTATACTTGAAAAAATGAGTGAGACCATAAGTAAACCTCGTGAAACCCTTGCATCAAACGCACCTCGAATTTATACCCTCCAGATAAAACAAGAGAAGATTCGAGATGTAATAGGAACAGGCGGTAAGGTAATTCGTGGTATAGTAGAGCAAACAGGTGTAAAAATAGATATCGATGACAGTGGACTTATTAATATAGCTTCTCCTGACGGAGAGTCTGCGAAGAAGGCTATCGAGATTATAAACAGCATAACTGCAGAGGCTGAGGTGGGTAAATTATATTTTGGGAAAGTAAAAAGGATTGTTGATTTTGGTGCGTTTGTTGAGATTTTGCCCGGGACAGAGGGGTTACTTCATATATCGCAGATATCAGATAAAAGGATATCTAAAGTTACTGACGAGATTCACGAAGGAGACGAGATCCTCGTTAAGGTTATAGAAATAGACAAATTGGGAAGGATTCGATTATCAAGAAAAGAAGCCTTAAGAGAGCAAGGAAAAGTAAGAAAAAGATAAAGATAAATAATAATTATTTAATTAAAAAGGGGGATATCAACTATCCCTCTTTTTATGACTTTCTGTATAACATAATTAATGCAAGTAGAGGTTAAAAATTTAAATTATGTTTATAAAAAAATATCTCTCGAATGAAATACCAGTAGTAATGGAAACATTAAAAAATATGCGGTCTGTTGTTTTAGGCATATGGGTAAAAGTTGGTTCAAGATACGAGACACCAGATAAAAATGGGATATCACATTTTCTTGAACATATGTTTTTTAAGGGTACAAAAAAAAGGAGTGCAAAGGATATTGCACTTGATATAGATTCCCTCGGGGGTGAATTAAATGCCTTTACCTCAAGGGAGACAACAACATTTTATATAAAGGTTCTCGATGAATATCTCGAAAAAGGGATGGAGTTATTATTTGATATTTTTCTTAATTCAACATTCCCTGAAGAAGATATAGAGAAAGAAAAAAAAATAATCAAAGAAGAGATTAAAATGATTGAGGATTCACCTGATGAATATATCCATGACCTTTTTAATCAGACTATCTGGGGATATACTGGATTGGGTCAGCCTGTTCTGGGGAGAAGGGATACCATAAAGTCATTCACAAGGGATGACCTCATATCTTATATAAGGAAGTATTATGGTACCAAAGATTTGGTTATATCCTGCGCAGGACATTTTGAGCATGAAAAATTAATTAATTACCTCGAAGATACCATTGGTGATTTAAGGAGGGGGTCAGAACCTGAAAAAGGAGATCAACCTGTTTTTCAAAACAAAATAGAAGTCATAAATAAAGACCTCTCAGAGGCACATATTTGCTTAGGTGTAAAAGGAATTCCCTATTCGAGTAAAGAACGTTATTGCCTTTTTATTTTAAATACAATTTTTGGTGCGGGAGTGAGTTCGCGACTATTTCAGGAAATAAGAGAAAAAAGAGGATTAGCCTATTCGATTTACTCATTCATTGTTTCATATATAGACACAGGATTATGGGGTGTTTATGCGGGTGTAAGCAGGAAAAAAGTAAAAGAAGTCTTAGAGATTATAATTAAAGAGATGGAGGGTTTAAAAGATACGATAAGCGAGGAAGAACTACAAACAGCAAAAAGTCAGCTTAAGGGTAATATAATCCTTGGACTTGAATCTTCAAGTAGCCGTATGAATAATATAGCTCGTCAAGAAATTTATTTTGGGAAATATATATCTCCTGAAGATATTATGCAAGAGATTGATTCAGTAAAATTAAAACAGGTTAGGGAGTTAGCTGAAAGACTCGTACAAAGAAAAGCTTTCTCTCTCACCGCTTACGGTCCTATACATAAGGATGATTTAAAAGGTATATTATGATATTCTATAAATATTTATTTGTACTCTTAAGCCATCTTAAAATAAGGAGGTAATTATGCCAGCTTATGAGTATATTTGTAAAGATTGTGGAAATGAGTTTTTGGTCTTTCTTTCTATAAAAGAATTTGAATCTAATCCCAAAATCAAATGTTCAAAATGCCAAAGCGATAATGTAATTAAGAAACTGACTTCTTTTTATGCAAAGACGAGCAAGAAATCTTAAGGTCCGGTTTAATAGCAAGAGTTAACAGATTTTATTGTCAATTATTGTCAATGCTATTGACATAATGGGTGACAAAAAATATTAACAGTTTTTACTACAACTTTTTTATTTTGATTTTTTAGGATAAGATGCTACATCAAAAGACATTTTGCTTCCTTTGAGAAAGAATTTTAATTTGTTATAGTACAGATCTGCCAAGATTCCAAAATACTTGGGTAATTTAATAAATGGCACCATTTTTGCTTAACATTTTTTTGATGATAGCTCATGCAATAAGAAATGAACGAGTCCGAAACTTTATCTCTAAAGATCGAGGGAAGATTGCAGCCCTTGCAGAAGCTATAATCCTACAGTCTATTGAGGATTTATTTGACGATAGGTATAAAGAAGATTGTAAAATATTTTTTTTTGGAGAAGGATTTCGTACATGTGCTGAGATTGCAAAAATGAAAACAATTGAACAGATGAAGCTTTTAAATTTAGTAAGTAAATATTTGACTAAAAGATTAGAGGAATAATCACGTCGATTTAAATAAATTTTGAGAAATATCTGCTTATTTGGTTTACACTATTGGGATATAAAGATTTTTGGGGGTGGCATGAAATATCAGATTGGAAGGGTAGGGAGAATTATAGTTTCAAGGTTTGAGGATAAAGAAGATGTAATTAATAATCTTATTGAAATAGCGAAAAAGGAGAATGTCAAAAATGCTGTATTTTATCTAATAGGCGGGGTGAAGAAAGGGAGAGTCGTTGTTGGTCCCGAGAGAGATGAATTACCCCCGGAACCTATTTGGAACGATATCGATGAAAGTCATGAACTTCTTGGTATAGGTACGATTTTTTATCAGGATGAAGACCCAAAGGTCCATTTTCACGGAGCCTTTGGCAAGCGTGATAAGGTAAAGGTAGGTTGTTTACGCGGAATTTCTGAAACATTTCTTGTTATCGAGTCTGTTATGATTGAAATAGATGGTATTAATGCGAGGAGGGAATTGGATCCCCTTTCGGGTTTGACTCTTTTGAAACTTTAAACAGACATATCCTTGCTCGATTTTTTTAGGATTTCTATTACTTCATCGTCGCTAATTTGAGTGAAATCTTGGTAAAATTCACCAACAGCATTGAACCAATTAGGTATGTGGGGACAAATCCACTCGTCAACCATATCTCTAATTTCCTGAGCCGCTTCTTTTGAGGCAACAGGTAATGCAACAATAAGAGATGATAGATTTTCCTTTTTCAGTGTAGAAATTGCTGCCTTTATGGTAGCACCTGTTGCAACGCCATCATCAACGAGTATAACTGTTTTCCCATCGAGTATAGGAATATCTTTACCACCACGATATAAATCTTTTCTTCTCAATATCTCTTTTTTCTGTTTAGACACCTCTTTTTCTATATACCCCTTTGAAACATTGTAGGCTGATATTATATATTCATTCAAAACAATTGCTCCTGTTTCTGATATAGCGCCTATAGCTAATTCAGGCTGATCAGGACAACCGATTTTTCTAATTATAATTATATCAAGAGGACAATTTAGTGCCTTTGAAATCTCATATCCTACAACAACTCCACCTCGTGGAAGGGCAAGTACAATAGTATCTTTTCTATCTTTATATTGCTTAAGCAGAGCGGCAAGCTTTTTCCCCGCATCCTTTCTGTCTTTATAAATCATAATCTATATTCATTTTACAATTATTTATAGATTTTAGTTCTCCTTAAAAAATAGTTATGTCAATTTACAAGCCAATTTAAATAATGCATTTAAAGAAAAAATACTGATACATTTTTGTTATGTAAAGAAAATCATAATTTTGCATGTGAATCTTATATTATTATATTTTTATTTAATTGTAGCAGAAAAAATTGACGATTCTTATAATGTATGGGACAAACAATTTTTAAAAATCAATGAAGCTTAAAGTTCTTTTAATTAACCCATGGATTTATGATTTTTCAGCTTATAATTTTTGGGCAAGACCTTTAGGTTTACTGAAGATAGCAGAATATCTAAGCGCTTTTAATATCGAAATAAATTTTATAGATTGTATCGATTCATTCGTCAATAATAAGTATGGAAGCGGAAAGTTTAGGGCAGAAGTTATAGAAAAACCTAATGTTTTAAAAGATATCCCTTTTTTTTATAAAAGATATGGTATATCCATAGATGAGTTTGTTAAAAGGTTGAAAGACACTTTACCAGTTGATCTGATCCTTTTGACCTCCGTAATGAGCTACTGGTATTTAGGCGTTCAAAAGGCAGTTGAGATAATAAGAAAACTTACGAAAGATGTGCCTATAATTTTAGGTGGAATTTATCCAACTTTGTATTATTTACACGCAAAAGAACATTCAGGAGCTGATTATATTTATCAGGGAAGATTGAACGAAGACTTAAATCAGCTCTTTCAGAAGATTGGATATAAATTGCAAAGACAACGAGATCCAATACCTTACTTCAGATTCAATTTTTATAACAACTCTTTTGCTCCTTTACTCACAAGCGAGGGGTGTCCATTTAGGTGTTCATATTGTGCCTCTAATTTATTAATGGGTAATTATAAGAGAAGACATTATGAAGATGTGATAAAAGAGATATTAGAATTAAGTAAGATAGGAATAAAAGATTTTGCATTTTATGATGATGCCCTCTTATTCGATGCAGATTCTCATATTAAACCTTTGCTTAGGGAGATAATCAAAGAGAAGATTAACGTCCGGTTTCATACCCCTAATGGCCTTCATGCAATATTTTTAGATGAAGAACTTGCACATCTTATGAAAAAAGCGAATTTTAAAACCATAAGGCTCGGTCTTGAAACAGTTGATCCTGACATTCAAAGAAATACAGGAGGCAAGATTACAAATTATGATTTGAAAATGGCAATCCATTACCTTAAGAAAGCTGGTTTTACAAAAGACGAGATAGGTGTATACCTTATGTATGGGATTCCCGCTCATGGCATAGATAAAATAAAAGAAGGGATTGAGTTTCTAAAATCCTTAAATGTTCAAATAAAGCTTACTGAATTTTCTCCGATAAAAGGAACAAAGATGTGGGACGAGTTAATAAATCGTGGCGTTATAAAAGATGAAATAGATCCTTTATTAACAAATAATACGGTATTCTCATATCTTTATGCTATCCACCCATGGGGCGAGATTGAGAAGATAAAACTTGATGTGAAGGAGTATAATAGATTAAATAGTTGATTTAGTGAAAGATATTACAACAAAAGTCGATTAGCTTGACAAAATAATAAAGCATTTGCTAAAATAACATAGTGGGTCAAACACCTTATATCCTCTGAGTTAGAGGGTGCGTCTCAAAGGTCTCTCCTGGTTAGGGCAGGTTAATAACCTGCCCTAAAATTTTATGACCTTATTACATCTACAGGCTGTATCTGGGTTGCCTTTTTAGACGGATAAATACCAGCAAGAATGCCAACGCAAACCGAGGCAAAGAATGACAGGATATGTGCACCCAAGGATAATGTAAAGGGTAGATTCGAAACACTAAAAATAATGATAGTAGCTATAAGACTCATTATTACACCAACAGTACCGCCACTTAATGAAATAAAGGATGATTCAAGTAGAAACTGAATAATGATATCCTTTTTTCTTGAACCTATAGCCCTTCTTATGCCGATTTCTATCCTTCTTTCGTTTACAATTAATATCATTATCGATAATATCCCGATTCCTCCGATTATAAAAGCGATTCCTGCTGAGATTCTACCGAGAACTCTTATCATGGACATGGCTTGTGTTTTTAAAGCCATAACATCCTTCATGTCTATGACTGTGAAGTCATCATTCTTGGGATCCTTTATTTTATGTTGTTTACGCAAGATTTCTTCAATTTGAGTTTTTGCAGAATATAAATGGTCTTCGCTTTCGACCTGGACATAAATATTATTTACATAGTCCTGATTGACAAATCTTCTCAGATAAGTATTAAGTGGAAGAAAGATCTGATTATCCTGATCAACACCGGAAATATCTACGCCTTTTTCCTCCATTATTCCTATAACTTCACAGGGGACTCTCCATATTAGGATATGTTTGCCGATAGGATTTTCTTTTCCAAAAAGTTTTTGAGCTACCTTGTTTCCTAACACAGCAACTTTTTTTAAAAGTTTATTATCATCTTCTGATATGAATTTGCCCTCACTTACATAAAAGTTTCTAATCTCAGTATAGTTAGGTTGGACTCCAACAGTGAGTACAGATTTTAACACTATGTTCTTATATCTAACGGGAAATGTTTTATTTCCTGAAGGCGATACATCTTTAATAAATAAAGAACCATATCTTATACTCTCCGCATCTTCTATCTTGAGTGTTGTGGCCTCACTAAGTAATCTGGTTCTTGTTCCGAGCTTTCTTACAATCCCACTTCTGACGATAAGAAGATTTTTCCCCAAACTTTCAGCCTCTTCTTCTGTTTTTTTCGATAATGAATCAGAAAGATTAGATACCACAATTAGTGAGAAAGTTCCGAGGAAGACACCAAGAATTGCTAAAGCACTCCTCAATTTAAAATTCAATAATGAACGAAAAGCAATCTTGAGATTTAAAAAAATCCTGTTCATCCTCTTATCGCTTCTATAGGTCTAAGGTTTGCTGCTTTGTTAGCAGGTTGAAGTCCAAAGACAATTCCTACAATCCATGAAAGTAACAGACCAACTACAAATGCTTTCCATGAAAAATAGATTGGAAATTTTGCGATTGACATGAGAAGTTTTGATGAAGAGATTGCTAATAGAAAACCCAATATACCTCCGATAGTTGTAATAGTTACTGATTCTCCAAGAAATTGAAAAAGGATATCCTGTCTTTTCGCACCAACTGCCCTTCTAATTCCAATCTCCATTGTCCTTTCTTTGACAGAAAGCAAAAAGAGATTTGCAAGAACAAACCCTGCGACAGTCAGAGAAATAATACCTGTTACACCAAGGAATATTACGAGAGAACCAGTAAGTGCGACAAGAAATTTGATTATCTCTTTTGGCGAAACAATTGTAAAATCATCAGGCTCTTCTGGTGGTATTCTGTGTCTTGTCCTGAGAAATGATTTCAATTCATCCACATATTGATATAGGTTTTCTCTATCCAAGAATCTTATCCTAAAAGCCGAGACATATTTTGTTTCATTCTGAAGTTTTCGCATTAGTGTAGTAATGGGTATAACTATTCTGTCATCGAGAAGTTCACCTGCTGGTGAAGTCCCCCTTTCAGAAAGTACACCTACTATCTGAATGGGTATGCTTTTTACAAGGATATATTTACCAACAGGATCTTCATCACCAAAAAGTTCTTTTGAGAGAAATTGACCTATAAGGCCAACATTCCTCAGTCCTTTAACGTCTTCCTCTTTAAAATCAGATCCTTGAATAACAGGCCATGTCCAAACCCGGCTGTAATCGCTTGTTGAGCCAATAATACGTGTCTGATACTTTCTATTCTTATAGGAAACCGTTACATCTCGCATCGTTGACATGGGTACTACAAGATATGCGGTGTTGAAGGCTTCTTTTATTGCCTGTATATCATCAAGGGTTATGGTTTTTTGTCTTTGTCCGATGGCTCTCGCTTCTTCGCTACCGCCAAATACGAGTAACGAATCTGGACAAAAAAGGTCTACCATTTCGAGTGCCTTTTTATAAGCACCTTCAGTTGCAGCAACAATTACTGTAATCGAGGCAATACCGAGGGCAACACAAACCAAACAGAAGAAGGTTCTTAATTTGAAGACCTCTACAGCCTTTATTGATTGTAAGACGATTTTGATCAGTTTGTTCATTCCTCGTAATGCTAAACTGCTTTATTCACAACTCATAAGTAATTGACAGATGCAGTATTTTCGCTCATCCTCGGGGATCGATATAATCAAGCCCCCGAGGGAAATTCTTTCTATGAAAGAATTAAAACCGCTCAAATACTGTATCTGCCAAAAATTAATGAATAATATAAGCTAAAATGCATTTTTCTGTTGATTTTTTATTCAATAATAATACCGTCTTTAATATGAATAATTCTTTTCGCATATGAAGCAATATTTTCATCATGTGTGATAATAACGAGAGTTTTTCCGAGTTCATTCATTTTTATCAATAGTTTAAGAATTTCTTTTGCTGTATTACTATCTAACTGTCCTGTTGGCTCATCAGTAAGGATGAGGTCAGGGTCGTTAATGAGCGCTCTGGCAATTGCTACTCTTTGTTGTTCACCGCCAGAAAGCTGTGTTGGTTTAAATTTAATCCTATCTTTTAATCCTACAAGTTGTAAAAGTTCAATTGCACGTTTTTCTACGCTATCTCTATGCCTTTCGATATAAAGTGTGGGTAATAGGACATTTTCGAATACAGTAGCATATGGAAGGAGATAAAAATTTTGAAAAACAAATCCTATATGTTCATTTCTAATCACAGATAATTCATCATCTGTCAGACGAGAAACTTCTTTACCAGCAAAGATATATCGACCTGAAGTAGGAACATCAAGACAGCCGAGGATATTCATTAGTGTTGTCTTTCCTGAACCTGATGTTCCCATAATTGCGACAAATTCTTCTCTTTCTATTTGGAGATTAATTCCCTTTAAAACCTCAACATTTATATCTCCGATTTTATAATTCTTTTTGATATTTTCAAGAATGCATAAGGACATAATGGCTTACCCGATTATTTTTTTGATGACATGGGCATTATTAATTTGGTTGCGAGGATATCTCCTTCTTTGACGCCTGATAAAATCTCAGTATAATCTTCTCCTCTAATTCCCGTTGTTAATTCGACTTTTTTAATCTTATGATATTCATCTATTAGATAGGCAATCTGTTTGCCTTCTTCATACTTTATAGCTGCATTGGGTGCTATAAGAATATTCTTCTTTTCTGCAAATATTATTTTGATATGAGTAGTCATCTCAGGCTTAAGGAAACGGGCATCTTCTTTATTAACATTTACAATAGCTAAGTAATACACAATATTTTCTTTTACGACAGGCTGTGGATAAATCTTTTCGATACGTCCATGGAAAATTCTATCAGGAAATGTATCTACATAATATTCGACCTTTTGCCCAATCTTGACCTTTCCAATATCAGTTTCATCAACGTATATCCACATTTCAAGAAGTGTAGGATCAAGCACTGTAACCAGATTTGCAACTTGTAGTCCTGCTACGATTGTTTCTCCCTCCTGAACTGTTACATCTGAGACTACTCCATCAATGGGCGCATAAACCCTTGTATAGGTTAACCTTGTTTCCTCTTGTTTCAGTCTTGCTGTAATATCTTCTATATTTGCTTTTGCGATTTTGAGTTGCATTTTATATTCATTTTGGAGTCGGTTAAGAATAGCCTCTGCTGCTTCAAATTGACTCTTAGCCCTGTCAACAGCATCTTTTGTTGTATATTCATTTTTAAGGAGTTCCTTTTCTCTTTCATAATTTATTCTTGCATATTCATAATTTGCATTAGCCTCTTTTATTTTTTCAGGGTAGGTAATTTCTATCTGAGAGAGTGTATATTCAGCAGCGATTAAGGAAGCCTTTTGTTGCTCGATAGCCCTACGGATTTCTCTGTCATCAATCAGTGCTATTAGTTGGCCTTTTTTTACCATATCTCCTATTTTTACCTTCATTTTATCGAGTGTGCCTGTTGCCCTTGCGCCAATTTTGACGACAGCGCCAACCTGTGGTTTTATAATTCCAGTTTCTACGAGAATTCCCCTTATATTTCCTCTTTTGACCTTTGCTGTTTCAATAATCTTTATGGATGGCTTACTGATAAAATATTTAAGAATAAAGAATCCACTTATGATAATTGCGAGTACTATGATAAACAGTAAAAATTTTTTCTTACTCATGAGTCTCCTTAATTTTGTAAAATTGCTTTAAATTCTTGATACCAGCAACCCTTTCAAGTAATGACTTTGATACCATAATATCCAGTCTTGATCTTATGAGCTGTTCACGTGCATTAGATAGAAGGCTTTCCGCTTGAACTAAAGAAAGTATATCTGCCTTTCCAACTTTGTATTCGCCAAGGGCTTGGGAATAATTATGTTCTGCTTGCTTAAGTTGTTGCTTTGCCACAGATAATTTATTTAAGGATGTCATGAAATCCTCATAGGTTTTATAAACATCCAGTAATAATTGTCTTTTAAGCTCATTAAGGTTTTCTAATGAAACCTTGGTCTCAAATTGAGTGGCTTTGAATTTAAAAAATTTTTCGAGTTCAAAGATATTCCACGTTGCTTTTAAGGCAACTGTCTTTTCTTCCGAAAAGGATGCCCTTATAATATCTCCGCCTGTTCTCGAATATGATGCGTTTAAGGAGAGATATGGGAAGAAAGAAGACATAATAATTGATTTATTATTTTCTGAAATTTTTAGGCTATCTTCTGCCTGTTTTATTTCAGGTCTTTGGAGCGCAGAGTTATACAAGTATTCAATATCTGGAGGTTTTGTTTCAAGGTCGAGTGAACCCTCCACTTCATAAATGCTTTCGAGGGGTTTTCCTATTAAAGAATTTAGCTCGGATAATGCCTTGCGATAATCGCCTTCTGCCTGCAGTAAATTATATCGGGCTTGCTCGAGTCTTACTGATGCTTGAAGCACATCTGATAGCTTCGCAACACCAAAGTTATATCTACCGGTTGCAACCTCAAAATCTTTTTGTGCATCATTAAGTTGTATCTTTCTCTGTTCGACGGTTTCCTTTTGAGCAAGAACCCTATAAAAAGCAATTTTTACTTGATATTCGAGATCAAGTAGGCTCTTCCTTAGATCTTCACTACTTATCTCAAAGTTTAAGTTTGCAATGTTTCTGTTAGCCCTTCTTTTGCCCCAGTCAAAAAGGGTATAAGATAGAGAAAGGTTATGCATTCTTGTGTTGTATTCATTATTTGAAGTTAATATACGCTGATATGAAGTCGAAGCATCAACAGTAGGAAGATAAGGTGAAAGAGATGCTTTATAAAGTGCCTCTGCAGATTTTACGGTGAAAAGCTTAGCTTTGAAGTAAGGAAGATTATCCTTTGCAAGTGATATGGCTTCTTCGAGCGTTAGTGAATACGAAATTAGCGGAATAAGATTTAATAAGATAATAGTCAAATACAGATATATTTTAACACCTGTATAGAAGAACTTCATAAATACTCCTTTCAGTTTTATTCTGACAAATCGTGGAAGCATCTAAAATTTAGGCTTACTATGGTTTTTGAGGAGATGCCCTTTCACTCCCTGAACGAAAATTTTGACCCTTCTAAGACTCGATCGCTCGAATTTGCAAACTCGGCCTCTCGACCTCAAACAGTGCAAATTCGCCCCTTCAGAGACGCTCCTCTTCGTCAAGAAGGGTGCCCCAAAATTTTCGTAATGTCCGTTCAAGGACATCTCCCCCAC
>CAYOJI010000045.1:5959-16486 GCA_964404225.1 uncultured Nitrospiraceae bacterium | reverse complement strand
ATCTATTCCTCAAAAACATGGAGGCTTGGTCAATTATATGGTCGCATCTTCGGAGTTGAATCTATATGGAGAAAGAAGTTAAATACTTTACGGCAAAAAATTCCTTTCTTGAGAACAAAACCTTTATTTCCGAAATCCTCTGATAACGCAATAAAAATAACGGATAAACATTATAGAATCATAGAAGAATTTATAAAAATGGCTGAGTTTAAAAAAGGGGTTATTATAGCTATCGCAAACATAAGAATGAGAGATAAAATCCATTACAGGACTGACCAATTAAGTCATCGGGCAATCAGATTAGCAAAAGAATTTGATAAGATGGATTTTCTAACATTTTTTATATGCCGAGAAAATCAAGATTTCGTTCGAGATGAATCTGTTGAGTTTATAGATTCGAATATTCTTCAAATGCACATTTCATTATATCTGAAATTATATAAATTCATATTCGATAAATTTATGTCAATAATACATAAACCGCGCATTCTTTTAATTCAGGCACTCTTCCCTTTTGTAGTAGAAATCATTGCTAATGCAAATGCATATAACTGGATAACTGTTTATGATATTCTTGACAATTGGGAAGAGTTTTTTAAATGCGGTTGGCATTCATGGTACGACCGTAAAATTGAAGAGTTTGTATTAAAGAATTCTGATTATCGCATTACAGTCAGCAATTTTCTCAAAAAAAAGTTTATTGATTACGAACCCATATATATTGTCCATAATGGTTATTCCTGCAAAATTGCTCATGAATACACAAAAAAATTAGAAAGAGGAAAAATAACCATAGGATATTTTGGTAATCTTGAAAGATTTCGATTTGACTGGGACTTACAACTCTCTATTGCAAAGAAACATAAAGAATGGATCTTTTATCTGATCGGCATTATACCACCGGATATTTCTCTACCTTCTAATGTAAAGCATATTTCTCCTGTAAAACCTGATTTGCTTTATGCCTATGCCAAAAACTGGGATGTAGGTATAATCCCTTTTAAAATAAATCCACTCTCGATCTCCTGTGACAACCTCAAGGTTTATGAGTATCTATATTTCGGATTACCTGTTGTAGCCCGAGGAGTAGGAGATCATATAGCTAATTATCCCTATGTATCAATTGCTGAGACCGAGGAAGAATTCGAGAGACAAATCGAGTTGTCTGCAGAAGTAAAAATAGACAATAAGGAGATTTCTGATTTTCTTAAACAATCTGAATGGAATGCTCGAGCAAATGAGATGTTGAAAATTATCTTATCAAAGCCTAATACTTGTAAGGAGTTAATATTTGAAAGTCCTTTTTATTCATAGATTTTGTGGCAGAGGAGGGGTAATCGTAGGAATTCGAAAAAAATTCATGGGTCTTAGAGATCTCGGGATTAAGGCTGATTTTCTATTTATAAAGGATACTGGTGGAACATATCTTTTTGATGACATTGATATAAACTTGTATAATCCTCAGAATCTTACTGAAATAGAATCTATATTAAAAAATAATCATTATGATGTGATTTCTTCAATTGATTGTCCTGAGGTTCATAAGATTTTGGAAAAGGTACCCCTAAATGTGAAAGTAATATGTGAGGTTCGTACACCTTACCTTATCCACAGGAGCTATTTAAAGGACGGTAATCTCCCCGTAAACATACAATGTATAGTAACGCCTTCTGAAACCTTTAAATATCTAATACGAAAGGAACTGAAAGATAGATTTAAGGATATACCCATCCATGTGATTCCTAATCCGGTAGAAAATAATTTTCTAAAATTAACAGAAAACTCTTTTTATAATTTTCCAAGAAAGATTATTGGATGGATCGGAAGATTTGATGAGACAAAAAACCCTACAGAACTTTTTAATATAGCTGAGGCTTTTGCTTCAAGGAATAACATTGAATTCTATATTGTTGGAAGCCCTCCCAAGGATAAGGTTAATCTTATATCTTCTGAGATAAGAAAATTTAAGGGAAGGATAAATTTTGTATGGTTGCCTTTTATAGACCATCGTAAAATCCATAATTTTTATAATATGTTAAGAATTAGTGGCGGTTGTTTTTTATCAACCTCAAAAGGAGAGAGTTTCTGTAATACTGTAATAGAAAGCATGGCTTGCCGTTGCCCTGTTGTAGCTTCAAATATAGATGTCTTTAAAGAAATGCTCGAAGATGGAGATTGTGGATCACTTTATAGATTAGGGAACATAAAAGAAGCTACGATGGCTATAACAAGGACTTTAGAAGACTACACATATCGAGATAAAATTGTTCAAAATGCTTACAATAAGGTTAAGGAAAATCTGACAATAGAAAAGGTTTCATTACAATGGAAGTCGCTTTTTGATATGCTCTTGAATGTCTAATCATATTGTTTAAACAATTCATTTTATTGAAATAACTCATATTCCCGAATCACCTTTTCTGGCTCGTCTATCATTTTAATCCTTCCTTGATTCAGCCAGAGGACTTTATTGCAAATCTTGCTAATCTCATCCATATTGTGAGAAACAAAAAGGATGGTTACACCCCTTTTTTTGAATTCTAATATCTTCTCTTTACTTTTCTTCCTAAACCGAGCATCACCAACCGAGAGCACTTCATCAACAATCAAAATATCAGGTTCTACTTCAGTAGCAATAGAAAATCCCAAACGTGCAATCATACCAGAGGAATAGTGTTTTAGAGGAGTATCTATAAAATCTCTCAATTCCGAGAAATCTACTATCCGTTCATATTTATAATCGATTTCCTTTCTTGAAAAACCCAAAAGAGCAGCATTGAGGTATATATTTTCCCTTCCTGTGAGCTCATAGTCAAACCCTGCAGTAAGTTCAATCAAAGGTGCTATTTTCCCTTGAACATAAAAGTTTCCTTCCGCAGGCTTAATAACTCCAGACACTACTTTTAATAGTGTACTTTTCCCCGCGCCGTTGTGGCCAATTATACCCAATGAGTCTCCCTTGTTTATCTTTATCGATATGTCCTTTAAAGCCCAGAGTGTTTGAGCCTTAATTCGTTTTCCTTTAAGATAGTTTATGATATGAGCTTGAATTGATCTTTTTCTCTCGGTTATTAACCTATATTTAACTGATATATCCTGAAGTTCAACCATAGATAAAAAATATTAAAGATAGAATATTATTTTGTCTTTATTTTTGTAATAAATCGACCATCCAACCACAAATGATATTAACGCAAAAATCCCCCCTATGAACAAATGCTCACTCAATGGAATTGTGATATCATAAATACATGCTCTAAAAAGGCTTATGTAGTGATACATTGGATTTAACGACATAAATATCCTGAACTTTTCGGGGATTATTGAAATTGGATAGAATATAGCCGAAAAATACATCCATCCCATCAGTATTACATCATAAATATATACTACATCATGGAAAAAGACCGTAAGCGTTGAAATGGTTAAGGAAACACCAACAGAGAATATGAAGATGAGGGTAATTGTAATTGGAAGAAACGTAATTTGATAATTTGGTTTAGCTCCTGAAAAGATTATGATCAAAAAAAGGGGAATTAATGAGAAAATAAAATGGGCAAGAGACGACGCTACAATAGAAAAAGGGAATATTGATTTAGGTAAATAAATCTTATTGATCAGGTTTCTATTATTAATAAAAGCAGTAGAAGAAACTTTCGTGCCCTGTGAAAAAAGTTGCCACATAATGATTCCTGACATGACATATGCAGTATAATTTTCAATTGTTCTACTAAAAATATTCGAGAAGATAATATAAAAAATTAACATCATTAATAATGGATCTAATATTACCCAGAGAAAACCGAGTGTTGATCGTTTGTATCTTTTCTTGATATCTCTTGAGACGAGATTTCTCAAAAGTTTCTTATAATTTCAGATATTTCTGCTAAATAATGAAGCATATCTTATCTTTATCGCAAAAAGCAAATAGGAAAATTTGGAATTAATAAGTTCATATTATAACTTAAAAGTATTCAAAATTAAGAAAGCCCTGAGTCACTCTAAACTAAAAAATCAATATGCTATGACTAATTTTAGTGAACAGATTATAATTATGGAGATTTTTCTATAGACCTTCAAGATTTAGGATAAAAATTATTAATAAAAATTCATAAAGTAGAACATGAACATAATACAACATATAAAGGCAAGAAGCTACCGTCAAATTATATTAATGCTACTTTTACTCTTATTTGCCATTTTACTCAGAATCTATGATCTTTCAGGTGAAAGCCTCTGGCTTGATGAAGCTATATCCATAAGGAGATCGAAGCTAAGTCTTATAGAAATCGTTTTTGAACTTATTACAAATGTACATCCACCTCTATATTTTTTTATTCTTCATTATTGGATGTTGATATTTGGCGATTCGGAATTTTCAGTAAGATTCCCCTCTGTAATCTTTGGTTTATGTTCGGTATTTATGATTTATAAATTGGGTAGCGTAATATCTAACAAAAGCACGGGGCTAATTAGTGCATTAATATTGTGTTTTTCGGTTTTTCATGTTCAGTATTCTCAGGAAGCAAGAAGTTATTCGCTTATGCTTCTCCTTTCGATTATTTCTATGTACTCCTTCGTTAGATTTCTCGAATATAAAGAAAAAGTTTATAGATTGGGATACATACTATCGACTATTTTATTGATGTATACACACAGTTACGGGCTTTTTGTCGTCTTAACACAAAATATTTTTTTATTTACTACATATATTATTACCAAAAGATCTTTTAAATTCGACTTCAAAAGATGGATATCTTTACAAGGTATTCTGGTTCTGTTATATCTCCCATGGATATCGATTTTGGTATTTCAGGTTATTTCGATACAAAGCGGATATTGGATTCCTCAGCCTAATATAATGATGATTTATAAGACCTTTCTAAAATACGCCGGTTCCGAGAATTTATTGTTTACATTCCTTTTTCTTTTAATAATAGCCGTTTCCTTTATGATGAAAACTAAATTATCAAACACCCTGGTCAAACATAAAAAAGGAAATAAATATAACCTCGACTTACAAGAAGGCAATAAAATATTGTTATTAATTACTTGGTTATTAGTATCTATAATAATTCCTTTTTTAGTTTCTCAAATATTAACACCAATATATCAAATAAAATATACAATTTCAGCATCGGTAGCATTTTATATCTTAATCGCATTAGGGATAGAAAGAATAAAAGTTAAATATGTAAAAGCTTTTTTTATATTTTTAATAATTATTTTTTCAATGTTCAATTTATATAAATACTATGTTGAAATAAACAAGCAGCAGTGGAGAGATTCTGTTAAATATTTAGAGATGAATGCCAAAAGCGGTGATATTATTTTATGTGTTCCACATTATATTTTAAACTCCACGATAAATTACTATTCAAAGAGAGATGATTTATATAAATTATCTGTTAATATTAAGTCAGAAAAACTTGATGCTAAAGAAAAAGAAAAGCTTGATCATGAGATAAAAAAATATAAAAAAATCTGGCTTATAATTTCATGTAAAAAAGATTATCTGGATTTTGAAGAACATTTTAAAAGTATGTCCTATTCCATTATAGACAAAAAAATCTATGATGGAAACGGTTCTCTTTTCGGATGGCACGTGATAAGATTATATCTTTTTGAAAAAGCTGATTTAATGAATCTCGATAGAAAATGAATATTCTATTTATAACTCCTTATCTACCGTATCCTCCTATATCTGGCGGTAGACTCCAAACATTCCTTAGAATAAAAAATTTAAAGAAAAGGGGTCATAACGTATACCTGGTTTCCATCGTTAACCATGACTTATCAAGAAGAGAAGTAGAAGATATTAGAAGATATGTAACAGGTATTGAGGTAATGAAGGCAAGGATTGATCTTACTAAATTGAAATATCTTTTGAGGAAGAGTCTAATCCTTGAACTATTTCCTTATCTATTTGGTTTTGAAGAAAAGATTAAGTCTATTTCAAAAAATAGAGATATAGATATAGCTATTTATGAGGGGATAGGTGTTGCGCAGTACAAAAGGGCTACAAATAATATTCCAAATATTATTTATGAGCATAATGTAGAACACGAGATTGTTGAACAAATGGTTTCGTATTACAGGAAATCTCCTCTAAACTTATTCAGTGGAAGCGCTGGTGAAATACTAAGAAATATATGGCTTTATATATTTGGCGACAAAGAAACAAGCTTAGCAAGAAAATTCGAATTTGAGGTTTTGAAGGATTTTGATTTATGTATAACCTGTTCAGATAGAGATGCCGATATTCTTAAAAGAACGGTTAAAGAAATACCTATCTTATCAATACCATGGGTAATAGAGATGCCCAAAGAGTTTAATATGCCTAATGAAAAAGACATATATAATTTAGTATTTGTAGGCTCAATGCATTGGGAACCAAACAAAGATGCAATCATATGGTTTATAAAAAAAGTTATGCCACTTATAAGAGAGAGCTTAAAAAATATAAGGCTTATCGTTGTTGGAAGTTTTATGAATAAAGAAATATATAGACTTAACAATGGTGTAGATATTTGTGTAAAGGGTTTTGTCAAGAACCTCTCAGAAGTATGGCTGAATACGGATATCTTTATTGCACCTATAAGATTAGGTAGCGGTGTCAATGTGAAAATAATTGAGGCAATGTCTTACGGTATTCCTGTAGTTACTACTTCAAAAGGTGCAGAGGGACTTAAGGTTTTAGCAGGAGAGCATTTTGTGTTATCAAATACACCTAAAGAATTTGCTAAAAGTATTAAATCCCTAATAGATAATTTGGACATGAGAAGATCACTAAGTATAAAAGCAAGGGAGTATGTTTTAGAGCATCATGAGATTAATAAAGTGATAGAGATATTTGAAAAAATATTGCTGCACTTTTGAATTTGAAAAAATAGCTTGATAGGTTGCATTGCATGTGTTACTGTGAATATAATGCATAAGGAGATATATAAATGCAATCTTAATTATCAGATATATTAAGAATGGTCTTAGAAAGATTTCTGAAAGAAATAGGGGGAAGTAAGCCATAAGATTATGAAAACAGCATTAATAACAGGCATTACAGGACAAGATGGTGCATATTTAGCAGAATTTTTGCTCAAGAAAGGTTATGTAGTTCACGGAATAAAAAGAAGGGCTTCATTATTCAATACTGATAGAATTGACCATCTATACAAGGACCCACATGAAAAAGATGTAAAATTCTTTCTTCATTACGGGGACCTTACTGATGCTACAAATTTAATACGCATAATACAAGAAGTTCAGCCAGATGAAATTTATAACCTTGCAGCACAAAGTCATGTAATGGTTTCTTTTGAAACACCAGAGTATACTGCAAATGCTGATGCACTTGGCACGCTAAGGCTTCTCGAAGCAATGCGGATCTTAGGGCTTGGCAAGAAGACTCGTTTTTATCAGGCATCGACTTCGGAACTATATGGTATGGCACAGGAAACCCCACAGAAGGAAACAACACCCTTCTATCCCCGCAGTCCCTATGCAGTTGCAAAACTTTATTCTTACTGGATTACCGTTAATTATCGTGAAGCTTATAAATTTTTTGCATGCAATGGAATACTGTTCAATCACGAATCGCCTATTCGGGGTGAGACCTTTGTAACACGCAAGATAACACGTGCAGTTGCACGGATTAAACTTGGCTTACAGAAAAAACTTTACCTTGGTAATTTAAACGCAAAACGTGACTGGGGACACGCGAGGGACTATGTAGAGGCTCAATGGCTTATACTTCAACAGGATGAACCTGATGATTATGTTATTGCTACAGGAGAACAGCATTCTGTAAGAGAATTTGTTGAGTTGGCGTTCAGAGAGGTAGGTATTCATATAAAATGGAAAGGAAAGGGCATTTCTGAAAAAGGAATTGATAGTGATACAGGTAGAGTTATTATAGAAGTGGATAAACGTTATTTTCGGCCTACAGAGGTGGACTCTCTTATAGGAGACCCTACAAAGGCTAGGAAAAAACTTGGCTGGGCACCAAAGGTTACTTTCAAGGAATTAGTTTCTGAAATGGTAAGGGAAGATCTGAAGGAAGCCGAGCGAGATCAACTGTGCAGAAAGGAAGGGTTTAAGACCTTCAGATACTATGAATAAATCCTCTAAAATTTTTATTGCAGGGCATCGAGGTCTTGTCGGTTCCGCCATATTAAGGAGATTAAAGAAAGAAGGATATAAAAATTTAATATTTAGAAGTAGCAAGCAGCTCGATCTTAGAAGACAAAATTTGGTTGAGAATTTTTTTAAAAAACAGCAACCTGAATATGTCTTTCTTGCTGCTGCTAAAGTGGGGGGGATATTAGCAAACAATACATATCCTGCTGAATTTATATATGATAATTTAATGATAGAAACCAATGTAATCCACGCATCTTATCGTTATAATGTCAAAAAACTTCTTTTTCTTGGGAGTTCATGTATCTACCCCAAATTTTCTCCTCAGCCAATGAAAGAAGAATATTTATTAACAGGACTGCTGGAACCGACAAATGAGCCGTATGCAATAGCGAAGATCGCAGGGATTAAATTGTGCCAATCTTATAATAGGCAGTATGGCACTAATTTTATCTCTGTAATGCCTACAAATCTTTACGGTCCTAAAGACAATTTTAACCTTGAAACAGCTCATGTGCTTCCCGCGTTGATAAGAAAATTTCACATTGCGAGGCTTTTACAAGAAGAGAAGTCAGAGGAGATTAAAAGAGATTTACACAGATATCCAATTGGTTTTTCGATCGATCCAAATCTTGAACTTAGCATTATTCTCGATCAGCTTGGAATTACTTCTAAATACGTTAAATTGTGGGGAACAGGTGAAGTTTACAGGGAATTTTTATTTATTGATGATCTTGCTGATGCTTGCATATTTCTTATGCAAAATTATAATGAAAGCGAAATTATAAATATAGGAACGGGTCAAGACATTACTATAAAAGAACTTGCTGAGATTGTTAAAAGGATTGTCGGATATAAAGGTAGCATTTTATGGGATAAAACAAAGCCTGATGGAACACCAAGAAAACTTTTAGATGTAGCAAAATTACATTCCATCGGCTGGAAGGCTAAAACAAGTCTTGAAGAAGGTATTAAAAAGACATATAAGTGGTATATTTCAAATATATTATAATTATTTATGGAACCAACTACATTAATTATATCCCATTACAGCATAGGAGGTTCATTCCTTTATTTAAAAGAGTTGGCACAGGCGTTAATTAAAATTAATTATCCTGTAATATTTTGTTTGCCTAAAAATACTGGTATCGAGATTAAAGACCCAATTTCATTTAGATTTCTGCTGAAAGACCCATCAACGCCTCCTCCCTTCATTAAAAAAAAATTCTTAAATATCCCTTTCATTTTTTTAAATACCTTTACAACGCATTTGCAATAAAGCCTCAAATAAGTATAAAGATAGCTCACCTTCTTTTTCCCTTTTATCTCACGGATCTAATAACAATTTCTAGGCTTAAAAGAAAGGAAATAAAAGTCATCCTTACTGTCCACGAAATACTGCCTCATAAGCCTTTTTGTGGAGGATATATAGATAAAAAAATGATAAATAGAATGTATGATAAGGCTGATAAGTTATTGGTCCATACGGCTTCTTTGAAAAAAGAGATTGTTGAGCTATTCTATCAGCCATCAGAAAAAATAGAGATTATACCGCACCCTTATTTTAACCTTTTTAAAAGTTCTATTGATAGAACTACTTTAGAGATTAAATACAATGTGCCAAAAGATAAAAAGATTATTCTCTTTTTTGGAACAATACGTGAAAATAAGGGATTGGATATTTTATTAGATGCAATGAAATATTTGAAAAATGAATATTTTTTGTTAATAACCGGTGAACGAGCGGGGGTATCAGAAAAACCAGCAGAATATTATAAAGATTTAATAATCAAAAATGATTTGGGTTGTGCAGTAAATTGGGTTGAAAAATACATAACGAATGAAGAGACCACCGAGATATTCGAGTTAGCTGATGCAGTTATTCTTCCTTATAAAAAGGGTTTCCATGCTCAGAGTGGAGTTCTCAATCTTGCAATAAATTATGAAAAGCCTTGTGTGGTTTCTGATGTTGGAGGAATTGGTGAAACAGTAAAAAAATATGAATTAGGTGTGGTAGTTGAACCAGAAAAGGTCGAGGCTCTTAAAAAAGGCATTGAAACCTTGTTTGAAGGAAAAAAGGAATTCAATTTTGGAAAATATAAAAGGGAAAATAGCTGGGAAAAGTATTGTGAAAAACTAATTGCAGTTTATGAAAATCTTTTGAGATAATCAATTCAAATAATAATGAAAATCCTTCATCTTTTATATGAAAGTAAGGGTGATTATTTTGGTATTGGTGGTGTTGGAACGAGGGCGTATGAGCTATATAAATACCTAAAGGATAAGCATGATATCACCCTTTTATGCAAGAAATACCCAGGCGCTCAGGATAAGGAGATTGAGGGATTAAGACACATCTTTGTTGGCACTGAAAACAAAAGTTTAACAAAA
>CAYOJI010000045.1:0-5944 GCA_964404225.1 uncultured Nitrospiraceae bacterium | reverse complement strand
CTTTCTTACGCATATAAATCTGCATCATTTGTAAAAGAGTATGGAAAAGACTATGACATCATCATCGAAGAATTCTCTCCTGCTATCCCTACTTTTTTGCATGCCTTTACAAAAAAACCTATTATCCTTCAGGTTCAGGGATATACAGGTAGACTATATTTTAAAAAATATAATTTTTTATATGCCTTTCTCCTGTATTTTATGGAATATTTCAGACCGAGATTTTACAAAAACTTTATTTTTATAAGCAGTGAGACAGCTAAAAAACTTCTATGCAAAATCTTTTTCCCCCCATCCACTTCATCTGCAGAACCCCTCATTGAGGTCATCCCAAACGGCATATCACCTGAATTATTGAATACCTCACCAGAAAATGGTGATTATATTCTTTATCTTGGCAGAATAGATATTTTCGGTAAGGGTCTTGATGTTCTTATTAAATCATATGAAGAATTTCATAGATCGTTTCCACATATAAAAATGGTTATAGCAGGTGACGGAAAGGATATGGAATTGTTTAAAGGCATAATTACAAAATTACCTCAGGATATAAGGAAAAACATAAAACTTACAGGATGGCTTTCTGGTGATTCTAAGGTAGAAGTTATTAGAAAGGCTCTATTCTGCGTATTCCCTTCAAGGCATGAGGTTCAGCCTATTTCAGTCCTTGAAGCAATGGCATGCGGAAAACCAGTTATTGTTAGCGATATCCCTGAATTCAAAATTGTAGTTACAAATGGAGCTGGATTATCGTATAAAACAGGAGATGTGGGATCGCTCACTAAATGTTTAAAAGAACTCATGATAAGTAATAATAAACGTCAAGAGATGGGCAAAATGGGAAGAAATTGGGTAAAAGAATTTACTTGGGATAGGATTGCAACTGCATATGAAAACCTTCTAAAACGTGTTATCGAGTCTTCATAATACTTTAGAAAGGAAGTAGCAAATCTTTAAGGGGGTATGAAAAAGCCAAATTAGGGGGCATGTCCCTTTCGCTCCCTGGGTGAAATTTTTGACCCATTCTAATGTCTCGGTTCGCTCGAATCTTTAAACTCGGCCTCAAAAGGCCTCAGACAGTAAAGATTCGGCCCTTCGGGGACGCTACCCTTCGCCAAGATGGGTAACCTCAAAAATTTCACAATGTCCGCTCAAGGGACATACCCCCTAACGTTTTGCTACTTCCTGCTTGCATAATTTAATGGCAGAAAAAAGAATAGTCCTGTTAAAATAAAAGATAATCCCCAAGAAGATATCCACGAATTATAAATGTTCAAAAGACCTCCAAAAATAAAAACAATAGTAACAAAATTACCAAATATTGAAGAAATAAAATTTAAACGCATCTTATCTTTTATATATTTATAAGTTTTCTTAAGCAATTCTTCTTCTACTATTCCTTTGAATTCAGGTGGTATTAACAGTCCAAATTTCTTTAGATATTTAAAATTTAGATATTGTAAAAAATATTCAAAGGCTTCTTTAAGTATGTAAAGAATAAACGTCAATACAAATAATTTTTAAATAACGGCATCTTTAAGAGCGAATATCAGCATGGTAATTATTAACCCCAATAATGCATTTTTTAGATTAAATAACACTTGCTATCTTTTCCTTGGGTATTTTCTCGAGAAGAGATTCAACAGCTTTTTTGAGACATAATATATCATGAGATTCTAATGTTATCTTGACTCTATACTCGTCATTATCTATTTCAGGATAAGAGCCAATTTTAACGTCTTTATATTTTTTGACTATTTCATTCAGAAGAGGTGCGATATTTGATTCAGATTCGTTTATAAAAATATTTTTTAGATAAATTCTTGGCTCGTTAAATAACTTCTCTATCACAAAAAATTTTTTTCTCAACAATTGAGGTACCCCAGGAAAAATGAAAATATTTTTAAACTTGATCAATGGAAAACCAATGGTACCATCAGTTATGAGCTCAGCTCCATTGGGAACTTCTGCCATTTTCAGCTGCTCAGGTGTTAATGAACCTTGTTTAGCCTCGAGAAACTCTTTTAAAGTTTTATCTATCACTGGCTTTACATTGAATGCCCTTGATATCCCCTCTATAGTAACATCATCGTGGGTAGGCCCTATCCCACCCGATGTAAATACATAATCGAATTTTTCAGAAAAATCTCTAATTGTCTCTGCTATATCTTCTATAGAGTCGGGGATAACACAAATTCGACGCAAGTATATCCCATGTGACCACAACTCCTGTGCCATAAAGAATGAATTATCATCCTTAGTCTTACCAGATAAGATTTCATCTCCGATTATTATTATTCCTGCAGTTTTAGGCATTAAATATCTCCAACGATATCATCTCATCTCTCAATTTTTGCTAAAAATTGTTTACTACCAGTGACCGACACGCCTTATTTTTTATCTTCAAATTTTTCTAATCCAAATATATTATAAATTAAATTATTATCAATTTTATACGGAATTAGATAACTACTAAAAGGGAGGCAATATGCAAGAAATTGTATCAAAAGGGATAACACACGGAGTATATATTGTAACAGTGAGGACAAAAGAGAAGATTAACGGCATGACAGCAGCATGGGTATCTCAGGTATCCTTTCAACCCTTATTACTTATGGTCTCTATTGCACCAGCAAGATTTACACATAACCTTATTAAAGAAGCAGGTTTCTTTGCAATTAATACCTTAGACAAAAATATGCACGATCTTGCTGTAACATTTGGTTTTAAAAGCGGTAGAAAGGCGGACAAATTTCAAAATGTTCCTTACTTCGATGCTCCTAATGGCTCACCAGTAATCAAGGATGCATTAGCATTTTTTGAGTGCAAGGTTAAACATACCTTTGTTGCAGGTGATCATACCCTTTTTATCGGTGAAGTCATTGCCGCAAAACTTCTAAAAAAAGAAGTAGAACCGTTAGTCTTTAAGTGGGAAGATTACTTTTAGCTAAAATGCGATTAGAATAAGTTAGAGATTGTGGAAAATTTATTTTCGATTCCTTATTCGGATTAATGTCTTTCTATACATTCTTCTTATGCCTCTTCTTCTTTGAGGAGCTTATATTCTATACTGTCGACCAAAGCCTGATATGATGCCTCGATAATGTTTTCCGAAACCCCAACAGTATTCCACCTTCCTGTATCATCACCAGACTCTATCAAAACTCTTACCTTCGCGGATGTGCCTTTTCCTGCAGTTAGGACCCTAACCTTGTAATCGTGCAATTTAACATTTTTCAGTTGAGGATAAAATTTATCAAGTGCTTTTCGAAGTGCGTTATCAATAGCATTAACAGGACCGTTCCCAATAGCTGCTGTATGTTCAATATAACCGCCCACTTTAAGCATTATGGTTGCCTCACTAATTGGTTCTTCTCCTTCCTTTCTCTTCTCAACTATCGTCCTAAACCCTATGAGATCGAAAAATCGTTTATGAAGGCCAAGCGCCTTTTTCATAAGGAGCTCAAAAGAAGCTTCAGCAGCTTCAAACTGAAATCCCTCGTTTTCAAGATTTTTAAGTTTATTCACTATTTCCTGTACCTGAACAGAGTCAGGGTCAAGGTGTATCCCAAATTCCTCTGCCTTTCGGAGGATGTTACTCTTGCCTGCAAGATCCGATATTAGAACCCTCTGTGAATTACCTACGAGTTCGGGTCTGATATGTTCATAAGTTTCAGGCCTTTTTCTAATAGCGCTTACATGAATTCCTGCTTTGTGAGCAAATGCACTATCACCTACAAAAGGCTGTCTTTTAAAATGTCTTATATTTGCGATTTCATTTATAAATCTCGATACCTCTCTCAACCTCTTAAGTTGTTCTTGACTGATGCAATCTATTCCAAGCTTTATCTGTAAATTAGGTATAACCGAACACAAATTAGCGTTGCCACATCTTTCCCCTAAACCATTAATTGTTCCCTGAACATGAGAAATGCCATTCTCTACAGCTATGATTGAATTTGCAACGGCACATTCGGAATCATTGTGTGCGTGGATACCGAGTGGTGTATGTATTTCATCTTTAATCTTTTTTATGACAGCCTCTAAATCGCTTGGGAGAGTCCCACCGTTAGTATCGCAAAGAATTATACAATCCGCTCCCGCATCTTGAGCTGCAAGAAGACATTTCATGGAGAACTGGGGATTATCTTTATATCCATCAAAGAAATGTTCGGCATCGAAAAATACCGTCTCTACATGTCTTTTTAAATAGGCAATAGAATTATAAATTATGTCAAGATTTTCTTCTAAAGAAATCTTCAGTGCCTCTTTGACATGGAAATCCCATGTCTTACCAAATATAGTTATAATATTTACCTTTGAATTTAGAAGAGAAAGGATGTTAGAGTCTTCGTTGACTTTATTTCTTGGTCTATGTGTACTTCCAAAAGCAACGACCTTAGAATTTTCAAGACGCAATTTTCTTGCTTTTTTAAAATATTCAAGGTCTTTGGGATTCGAGCCCGGCCATCCACCTTCTATATAATGAACTCCAAGTTCATCGAGTTTTTCAGTAATACGAAGCTTATCCTCAACAGAAAAAGAAATCCCTTCTGTTTGCGCACCGTCTCTCAAGGTAGTATCATAAATTTCTACATGTTGCATATTATAATTCTTTCTCTCCGAGATCGAAGGCCTCGTGTAGAACTCTTACCGCAAGTTCAGTATATTTTGAATCAATAACGCAGGATATTTTTATTTCTGAGGTGCTTATCATAATAATATTTATACCATGTTTTGCAAGGGTATCAAACATTTTTGCTGCTACACCTGAATGCGTTCTCATGCCTACACCTACTATTGATACCTTTGCAATATCCTCTCTAAGGTCAACCCGCTTTGCTCCTAATTCAGAGACTATCTCCTTTGTTATTTGGAGAGCCTTTTTGCTGTCTGTCTTAGGAACAGTGAAGGAGATATCAGTCTCTTTACCGTCACTACTTACATTTTGTACTATCATATCTACAACGATATTAGCATCTGCAATTGCATTAAAAAGTCTCGCTGCAATTCCAGGTCTATTTTTATCATAGGCTATGCCTGAAACAATCACCTTTTCCATATCTGCATCCTCCTTAACAACAAGAGTACCAGGGTTTTTACTAAAGCTTGACCTTACGACGAGTGGAACTTCATATTTTTTTGCGAATTCTACCGAACGTGATTGGAGCACCTTTGCTCCTAAACTGGCAAGTTCCAGCATCTCTTCGTAAGAAATCTTGCTTAGTTTTTTAGCTCCGGGGACGATATTCGGATCTGTTGTATAAACGCCATCCACATCTGTATAAATTTCACATAAGTCGGCTTTTAATGATGCAGCGATCGCAACCGCTGTTAAGTCAGATCCTCCCCTTCCAAGAGTAGTAACCTCAAAATTTTCTGTTATGCCTTGAAAACCTGCTATCACAGGAATAATACCATTTTTTAGAGCCTTTTTAACCTTTTCTCCTGTTATTCTTTCTATTTTTGCCTTTGTATGAGATTCATCTGTAATTATTCCAACCTGTCTACCTGTAAAAGACATAGCCTTAAATCCCAATTCATTTATTGCAATAGCGGTAAGCGCTGCACTTACACGTTCACCCGATGAAAGCAGAAGATCCATCTCACGACCATTAGGGTTCGACGATAATTGACTTGCGAGATTGATAAGCTTATCCGTCTCCCCTGACATCGCAGATACAACTACCACAACATCATTGTTATTCTTTTTGGTTTCGACAACACGTTCTGCGACAGCTTTAATTCTCTCTATACTACCAACAGATGTACCACCATATTTTTGAACAATTAACATCGATTTACTCGTATTAAAATTTTTTTATTTTAACACAGATTTTAAGAAAATTATTATATCAGAAACATTTACGAGAGATAAGTACTTTTGGGTTTAAGTTAGCATCACCTTTTCCGTGATAGGTCACGCAGCATATCTAACAAACTT
>CAYOJI010000044.1:0-16528 GCA_964404225.1 uncultured Nitrospiraceae bacterium | reverse complement strand
CTCTGACAGAGAGTTCAAGCCTTATCCTAAATTTTTAGCGGACAATAGTGATCTTACCTCTTACTCAATACAATAGCAATTAATAAGAGACATTATTACAATTATAATATTTTGCCAAATAATAAAAGAATAATTTTTTAGATTGATATGTGATATAAATCACAAAAAATTTTTCAGATTTTTATTTAATTTAACTGAGGTAAATTATGGAAAACATCATCCTCCTATTGAAGGAAAATTTATTAGCAAGCATCGCACTTATCATACTGTTACTTCTTTCACTTTATAAAAAACCAAAACTTTTTTTAGCGGTTTTCCTGCTCATTGTAATTCTTAGTAGCACAGTTTATATAATTCTAAATGTGTCTTCAAAGGGTATAATTTATAAAAAAGAACTTATCCAAAAATCAATAGAAAATTCATACTGATTATTATCACTTTAGTAATGATCTGATAAAATGTAAATAATTTACATCTTTCTCAATTATTTTTATGCCCATTCCTTTTTTTAGATACTTACTATTCTTAAACATTTCTAAATTTTTATTCTCTATTGTCCGGACTACCTCGCCTTTTAATTTAGAAATCGAACCATTCGGTAAATGAATAGATATACTAATTATAGTCCCCGAAGGCAAAGGATGGTTTGTCTTGATAAATAAACCATTTAAAGAAAAATTTTCGGATAATCCTCTAAAAGTTTTAATATCTGCTTTAAACTCCGTCTTACAACGCTCTATATACCTTTTTAAGTGTCTTTTTTCTTCAGGCTTCTTTTTTTTCATAACTACTAAATACAATTATATCCAAACTTGTTTAAAATAAGAATTTAAATATACTCTTACTCACTTATTGATGGTTTTTTGGTATTGACTCATACTTCTACAATCTTATCGAAGACTCACACTGGCTCTCTGAGGAGTTACGAAAGAAGACCAATGCTAACCCCTCATGCTACTGGCTAATAGCAGCAGAAGCAGATTTTGAAAAGAAATAGAGAATATAACTTTAAGCTATTTCTTTCTCATCTCTTCGGCAAGGTTATTGAGGATAGATTGAATTATAGGTAGAAAAAAATTTCTGGTCGGGGCGAGAGGATTTGAACCTCCGACCCCCTGCTCCCAAGGCAGGTGCGCTATACCAGGCTGCGCTACGCCCCGAAATTTACAGATCAGTATTTTAAAATCTCAAGATAATCGATTATATCTTTTTCTTCTTCGCCTTTTACCTTTAATTTCTTTTCTAAAAGATACTCTCGGGCCTTTTCTTTATCGCCTTTGTATAATGGATCAAATTTTATAGCGTAGTTTATCGCATTCGATGCATCACCGTACTGACCCTTAGCATTATAACAAAGGGCAAGACCATAGTACGGTAAATGAAAATCTGAAAATCTTTTTAAAGCCTCTTTAAATGAATCAATAGCCTCGTCGTATTTTGCAATCCTATAATATACCATGCCGAGGTTATTTAATGCCAACGCAGCATTTTTGTATAAAGGATTTGATATTGCCTTTTTGTATGCCTCGATTGCTTTATCAAATTCACCCATTTTTGCATATGTATTTCCTAAATTATTCAAAGCCTCAGAAAAGTTTTCGTCGAGCCTTAGCGCTTCTTTGAAATGTTTAATAGCTTTAGGATAGTCTTCAAGTTT
The DNA here is from genome assembly GCA_964404225.1 of uncultured Nitrospiraceae bacterium. Lineage (GTDB taxonomy): Bacteria > Nitrospirota > Thermodesulfovibrionia > Thermodesulfovibrionales > SM23-35 > Kmv42. The sequence continues at coordinate 14,871 of CAYOJI010000044.1, read as the reverse complement.
CTGAAGATATATTATACCTATTGCATTGTGGATGTTTTTATCATTAGGATTAAGCTCTAAAGCCTTCTGGAATTCAACAAATGCAGGTTGAATATTATTGTCATTTAAATATGATACTCCTAATTGATAATGTGCGGACGCCTTCTGAGTATCCTTCACCACTGTGTTACTCACACATGCACTCACAAATGAAATTAAAAAAGTAAGAATGACAAAGATTATAAATACTCTCATTTTTTCTCCATGTTTATCATAATTTTAAACCTTATTAAGGGTATCAGAAATATTATGACAAGTAAAGGTCACTTTTTTGAGTTCATTCAGAATATCTGAAATCAGCCGATAAATATCTTCCCATTCAGATCTTTCAATTTTTTCAATAATAAATTCGAAACCATTACTTATGAATCTTATCCCTATATCCATTTTTTTACTAACCTCAAGAATATCCAATGGTTCAATTTTTGTTTCCGGGTTAAAAGATATTAGTATCTTGCTGTTTATATCTTGTATCTTATTTATCAACAATTCACGTGCTGTTATCTTTAGATCCATAATTAGAAGGAGGTTTCTAACTTCTGGTGGAATCTCACCAAATCTATCCAGTATTTCTTTCTCCAATGCTACCAAATCAGCGTTTGTCTTTGAAGATGCGATCCGCCTATAAAGGCTTAGTCTAAGAGATATATCATCTATATATTCCTCTGGTATAAACGCCTTTACCTTAAGGCTTATTATAGGCTCAATCTCTTCTTTAATCTTTATACCTTTCAGCTCTGCAATAGCCTTTTCTAACATCTCCATGTAAAGATTAAAGCCCACAGCATGAATATGACCTGATTGTTCAACCCCCAAAAGATTTCCTGCACCTCTAATTTCCAAGTCTTTTAATGCAAGCCTAAACCCTGCACCTAAATAGCTCATTTCCTGTATAGCTTGCAATCTTCTTTTAGCTTCTTCGGTAATAATATCCTCTCCGGAGATAAGAAAATAAGCGTAAGCCTTGACATTACCTCGACCAACACGTCCTTTAAGTTGATAAAGATCGGCGAGACCCATAAGATCTGCCCTGTTTATGATTATTGTATTGGCAGTTGGGATATCAAGTCCAGAGCCGATTATTGCTGTAGAAACAAGTATATCTATCTTTTGTGCATAAAATGCATACATCACTTTTTCGAGTTCCTTTTCCGGCATCTGACCATGCGCGACCGCAATTCTTGTCTCAGGTAAAAGCATTTTTAGAAAATTTGCAATCTTGTCTATATCTTGAATCCTGTTGTGCACAAAAAATACCTGTCCGCCTCTTTCGATCTCTCTTTTTATACTTTCTCTTATCAACTCCCTATCGAAAATCGAGACAACGCTCTTAACAGCAAGCCTCTCTTCCGGAGGTGTCTCTATCAAACTCATATCCCTTATATCTGAAAGCGCCATTTGAAGTGTTCTTGGGATAGGGGTTGCAGAAAGGGTTAAAACATCTATACCTTTTTTGAGCTCTTTTATCTTTTCTTTCTGTCTTACACCGAATCTGTGTTCTTCATCAATTATTAGAAGTCCGAGTTTATAAAAGTTTACATCCTTACTTAAAAGGCTGTGAGTTCCAATGATTATATCTATATCACCTCTCGATAAAGCTTCAATTGTTTCGTTTCGCTGATTTTTAGATTTAAATCTACTTAAAAAATCTATATTCACAGGGAATGCGGAGAAACGTGTTTTAAAGGTTCTATAGTGCTGTTCACATAATATTGTTGTTGGCACAAGAACAGCTACCTGCATCCCATCATAAACTGCCTTGAAGGCTGCCCTCATGGCTATCTCTGTTTTTCCATAACCTACATCACCACAAATTAGTCTATCCATCGGTTTTTCCATTTCCATATCATGTTTAATATCTCTTATTGCGGTTAACTGATCCGGGGTTTCTTCATAAGGGAAAAAACTGTCAAATTCATAATGTAGTTCTGTGTCAGGGCTGAAGGCAATTCCTTTATAGACTTCTCTTTCAGCATATAAAGATAATAATTTCTCGGCAAACTCCTTTACCCTTTTTTTGACCTTCTCTTTTGTCCTCTTCCAAGTATTTCCACCAAGCCTGTCAATCTTTGGAACTACACCTTCTTCAGCGTGGTATTTATGAATATAATTGATTCCGCGTAGAGGTAAATATAGCCTCCCTCCTTCATAATCGATAATCATTAGTTCTTCTTCTACGCCATCCATGTTGTGGCGGGTGAGCCCTTTGAATATTCCTATCCCATGTTCTTTATGGACTACATAGTCATTTGGTCTGAGATCGTCAAGTGACTCAAGAAGTTTTGATACCTTTGATTTTTTTATAGCCCTATAACCAACCCTCCCACCAAATATCTCTTTTTCTGTAAGAATCAGAAGCGAGGGAAGAAACAAACCAGAAGAAAGGCTACCGACTGATATTGAAACCTTTCCCTTGAAATCAAAAATTTCCTTACTATCTATTATTGGCGCAATAATATCACCATCTCTTAGAATATCCTTCAATCTTTCAGCTTGAGCTATTGAAGAGGAGATAAAAATAATGCGATTTTCTTTCTGGAGAAGTTTAATTTTTGAGGGCAATTCTTGGATATTTTTTCTTTCCTCTGGAGAGATACCCAACCCCTTGATTGAGAGAACTCCTGCATTATAGCCAAAGCCGTCAAATGAATATTTAGAAAAAGATATTGAATTAGCAGGAATTTTATATTTTTCTTGAATCGAATCAGAAAAAAAATATTTTTTTTCTTTCAAAACATCTAATAAACTAATACCATCAATAGGCTCTTTTGCTGGTAAAACCAAAACCTCAGAAACATTGTCTATGGTTCTTTGAGTCTCGATATCAAATGTCTTTATACTCTCGATTTCATCTCCAAAAAATTCAATCCTTAATGGGTTTTCTGAAGTAGATGGGAAAATATCAAAAAGCCAGCCGCGTCGACTAAATTCACCCTTTTCCAAAACTATCGAGACATCTTTATATCCAATTATCCTCAGTTTCTCCTCAAGCTCCGATCTCTTAATCTCCATACCTATCTTCAACTCTAAAGTTTTGGCAAGTATTTGTTCTTTATCCCATATGGCAGAGGTTAAATTTCTGAAAGAAGTGACTATAGAATCTTCGTCTTTTAAATAATAAACTACCATTGCCCTTTCTCCAGCAGTGGAAGGTCCGTTTGGTTCGGGGAAAAAAAATACATTTTCTCTTTTCAGTGCTCCCCTGAAGAAATTAATATCTCTATATAATTCCTCTGCAAGTTCTTCTGTAAATTCAAAAGTGACGAATGGTTTGTCATAAAATGCAAACAAAAGTGCCGCGGATGAACCAGCTAAATTGTAAATTCGAGAAATTTCATCACAATTTCTTAAGATATTTAAAAGCGGTTCAAATACTGCGTGCATTTGTAAAAACTTTCTTAATTATGTTATAGTTTTAATTCTATTTGAGGTTTAGATCTTAATTATATCATAATAAGTAATGATGAAAGGATATGAATAAGATGAATAGGATATTAAAACTTGGGCTTCCAAAAGGTAGTTTGCAGGAATCTACACTAAAACTCTTTAGAAAGGCTGGATATCATATCTCTATATCAGCTCGCTCTTACTATCCTACTTTTGACGACTCTGAAATTCAAGCAATGTTGATAAGGGCACAGGAAATGGCTGGTTATGTAGAAGCGGGGATTCTCGATTGTGGTCTTACAGGTAAGGACTGGATTCTTGAGCAGAATGCCTCTGTCCACGAGGTTGCTGAACTTATTTATGCAAAGGAAGGCTTGAGACCTGTAAAATGGGTTATTGCTGTTCCGAACGACTCAAAAATTCACACTCTGAAGGATTTAAATGGTAAACGGATTGCTACAGAACTTGTTGGATTTACTAAAAGGTATCTTAAATCAAAGGGTATAAAGGCAGAAGTAGATTTTTCATGGGGTGCTACTGAGGTTAAACCACCCCACCTTGCCGACGCGATTGTCGAGCTTATAGAAACCGGTACATCATTGAAGGCTAACAATTTAAGGGTTATTGATACTATCCTTGAATCGAGTACAAGGTTTATCTCAAACAAAAAGGCGTGGCAGGATAAGTGGAAGAGACAGAAGATGGAAAATATAGTTTTACTCCTTAAAGGTGCTCTTGCTGCTGAAGAAAAGGTGGGTCTTAAAATGAACGTTAATGTTAAGTCTTTAAAAAGGGTACTAAGCCTTTTATCTGCTATGCATTCTCCAACTATCTCTCAACTTACAGATGAAAACTGGTATGCGCTCGAAGTAATAATCGATGAAAAGATAGTCCGTGATATTATCCCAAAACTCAAAACAGCAGGCGCATCTGGAATTGTAGAATATACCCTTAACAAGGTTATCCCTTAAATTAAAAACTGTTTCTCTAAACGCTCTATCTGGAAAGAAGAAACATCGACAAAATAAGTGATAATACTTTTTGTTAATTACCGATGATCCTACAAATTAAGTTTGATAAAAACTTTTCAAGATTAGAATATAGAAATAGTGCTGAATGGCGGAGGGGGTGAGATTCGAACTCACGTCTCCCGGGCTACGGGAGAAACGATTTTCAAGACCGTCGCCTTCAACCACTCGGCCACCCCTCCTAAGTGAATTTAAGTTATTTAAAAAACTATTATAACAAAAACTCAATTTGACTTTTTAGCTCAAAAATTTTTTAATAGAAAGTCTGTGGAAGTAATTTTTATTGATTTAATTGATATAATAGATTATTAATGAGAGATTCTATAATTCATTTAATCTTACAAGCAGGCTTTGTAGTTAAAAGTGTTTTAATCATTCTCCTCTTTTTCTCAATAGTTTCGTGGGCAATAATCTTTTTTAAACAGAGATATTTTTCGAAGGCAAATAAGGAGACAGAGCAATTTATGCGATTATTTAGATCAACGAGAAATCTAAATAATCTTTATCAGTCAACAATTGGACTAACCCTTAGCCCTATTGCTAACGTATTTAGGGCAGTTTATACAGAGACATCGCAGAGAGAGAGGGCAGAGACTAAGAGACTTTTAAGGCGATATAATGCGCTCGAATCAGCAAAGCTCGAAAAATATCTAAGTTTTCTTGCTACCACTGGCTCAACGACGCCATTCATAGGTCTTTTTGGAACTGTGTGGGGTATTATGAACTCATTTAGAGGAATTGGAGTAACAGGTGCTGCTTCACTTGCTGTTGTTGCTCCGGGGATTGCCGAATCCCTCGTGGCAACTGCTGCGGGACTTGCTGCTGCTATCCCAGCAGTAATTGCATATAATTATTATTTAAGTATGGCAAAAAGAATGATAATAGACATGGAAGATTTTTCGGAAGATCTCCTATATCTTTTTACAGAGGCTAAAAATAATGAGGTTTAATAAAGAAAGAACCGTGTTATCTGAAATAAATGTAACACCTTTTGTTGATGTAATGCTTGTTTTACTCGTAATCTTTATGGTCACGGCTCCTTTACTCCAGCAGGGGATAGACGTAGATCTTCCAAAGGCTAAGGGTAAGGATTTACCACCCGAGGAGAGAATAACTCTTATTATAAAAAAGGACAAAGTAATCTATATGAATGACAATCCCGTTTCGATTGTTGAGATGAAACATAAGCTTGAGGCAATAAGCAAACTAAATCCTAATGTATATCTAAAGGCGGATAAAGATGTACCATATGGTTTTGTCGTTCAAGTTATGAGCGAGGTTAAAGAAGCAGGCATAGAAAAACTTGGCATGATTACAGAACCCAAGCTAAGCCTGAAATGATAGAGCCAGGCCTTCGGAAAACGACTTTTTTATCTTTTGTTATTCATCTTACGATAATCTTGGTAGCAACCATTGTTTTAAAACAATCAAACTATATCCATGTCCCCTCTCCATATATTGTAAACCTTGTCTCTCCCGATGTTCTAAAAGGAACTAAGCAAGAAAAAAGTGTTAATGTTTCCGGTAGCATCGAAAAGTTACTTCGATCTCCTAATGTTTCTGAAAAAGAAATGTCTATAAAAGAAACATCAAGGGATCAGGAAGTAGTCGAGGATAAAATTGCTGCTATTGCAGCGAAGAAAAGAATCGAAAAAATAGTAAAACTGCGTTCTATTATCTCTCTCAAGGCAAGCGATGCTGATTCACAAAGATCGGAGCCTTCCGCATCAAAAGGAGGAGGCTCATTATTTGATGATTACTATTCAAGAATATCAAGGGAGATATGGCAACATTGGGTTTATCCTGATGTAGGACAGAGAGATATCGAGGCGATTATTTCTATAAAGATACTGAAAGATGGCACTGCCATTATTCAGGGTATCGAAAAAAGTTCTGGTAATGCTCTATTTGACAGATCTGCTATAAGGGCACTTGCAAAGGCAAGTCCTTTGTCACCACCTCCATATGAAATGGAAATAGGGGTCAGGTTCTATCCGTGAATAAGCTTAAACTTAAAAGCTTGAAATTAAAAATTATAATTTTTTTATTTTTAATTTTATTAATATTTATGCCCTCATTTACTCCATTCCATAACGGAAGCACAACGATATCAAATTTAGAAGCAAAGGTATACATAGACATTACTTCTCCAGCCTTTAAGAAGCTTTTGCTCGGAATCCAAGATTTTTCAGGAGACTTAGGTAAAGAAATAGCTGATATAATAAGAAATGACCTTGAATTCACGGGACTTTTTGAATGCGTTGATAAAACGGCTTATCTCGAAGAACCCTCACAAGTTTTTAACCCACGAAATTGGACACCTCTGGGAATCGAAGCAGTTGTAAAAGGAGTAAGTAAGATCGAAGAAAATGATTTAATTGCTAAGATATCTCTATATGATGTCTTTGAAGGGAACGAGATACTACGTAAAGAATATAAAGCCGAAAAAGACCTAATGAGACAATTATCTCATGCTGTAGCAAATGATATTTATTTCATGCTTACAGGCAAAGAAGGAATATTTAGGACAAGGATAGCCTTTATTGGTGAGGAGAAAGGCGAAAAACAATTATATCTTATGGACTGGGATGGAGGAAGAATTTCAAAAACAGGACTAAAAGGCAATGTTATAATTTCTCCGCGCTGGTCGTCAGACGGAACAAAGATTATCTTCTCAGCTGAAAGGAATAGACAATGGGGAATTTTTTTGTTAGACTTTATTACTATGCGTGAAAAGAAGGTCTTTTTCTCCCAAGCAACTAATATTGGTGGTGATTTTTTACCCAACGGATACGAGTTTACTTTTTCTTCTTCGAAAGACGGGACCCCTGATCTATACATTATGAATCTGAACAACAATAATGTTAAAAAATTGACATCATTTTATGGGATAGAAATATCTCCATCAGTTTCACCGGATGGCAAATATATTGCATTTGTCTCGGACCGAAGCGGAAGTCCTCAGATTTACACTATGCAAATGGATGGCTCTGACCTAAGAAGAATAACCTTCGAAGGCTCTTATAACACCTCACCTGCATGGTCTCCTAAGGGCGATAAAATCGTCTTTACTGGTAGGATTGGTAGTAAAAACCAGATATTCATTATTAATCCTGACGGTACTGGATTAACACAGTTAACTACAGAAGGGAATAATGAAGATCCTTCTTTTTCTCCTGATGGTAGATACATCACCTTCTCTTCGGATAGAGATGTGATAAAGGGAATTTATATTATGAGGGCTAATGGAGAGGCGCAAAGAAGAGTTACACCTAAAAGTTTGAAGAGTTATAGTCCGAGATGGTCTCCTAATTAATAAATTATAAAACTACTAAAAAAGGAGGGTTTATATGAAAAGATGTTTTGTATTGCTACTATTAATATTGGGTATCGCTCTCACAGGCTGCCCCCCGAAAAAGGTAGTTCAGCCCGAAAAGCCAGCAGTTTCCGAGGAAGCAGAAAGAGCCACTACTCAAGTTAGAGAGCCGGAAGAAAGGATAACAGAACAAAAGATCGCAAAGATTGAGACTAAAGAAGAATTTCCACGTTATAAAGAAGAAGAGGATGTATTTAAGGATATCCATTTTGATTTCGATAAGTATGATATTCGTCCAGAGGCGAAACCCATTTTAGAAGGTATTGCTTCGTGGTTATTAAAAAATAAAGACGCCAAAATTTCTATTGAGGGACATTGTGACGAAAGAGGAACGAATGAATATAACCTCGCCCTCGGGGATAGAAGAGCTAAGGCTGCAAGAGATTATCTCGTTGCACTCGGTGTTCCTTCTAATAGAATTGAAATGATTAGTTATGGTGAAGAAAAACCCCTCTGCACAGAAAAGACCGAAGAATGCTGGGCAAAAAATAGAAGGGCACATTTCGTGGTATTAAGGTAGGCAGTTAAATAGTGAAGATAATAATCAAAAAAGGTAAACCGAAATATAAAATTTTTATTTACAGTTTACTATTTTCTGTTTACTGTTTACTATTGTCGGCTTGTGCAACTACACAGGATTTAGATTTAGTCTCTCAGGATGTAAATAGACTCCACAGGGATTACCTTACTTTAAAAACTGAGATTGATAGTTTAAAAGAGAAAACAACAGGGATTGTGAGGGAGGATTCATTCACTGCACTAAGGCAAAGCCAAGCAGAGATTCAATCTTCCCTCTCTAATTTAGCAAAAGACATCCAAAATCTTAGTGGTAGATTCGAAGAAAATAAATACTTTTTCGAAAAAACATTAAAGAATTCTACTCAAGAAATAGATTTAATAAAATTACAAATCACTAGTTTAGAATCTCAAATAAAAGAAATAAAAGATAAATTGACCCGATTAGAAACTGATCAGTTAGTATCGCAAAGAAAAGACTCATCAAAACACCTTATAGAAGATGAAAAAAAATATTTAGAAACTGATAAAGCTATTTCAAAACAAGAGGAAAAAGCTGTTGAGACTATTGCCCCTGTTGATAAAAAGGCAAAATATGATGATGCATACAATACCTTCCAGAATAAAAAATATAAAGAGGCACGTGATAAGTTCGAGGAATTTATAAAAGCTTACCCCGAAGATCCACTAACTAATAACGCTTACTTCTGGATTGCTGAAACCTATTTCGGCGAAAAAGATTTCGAAGGTGCTATCTTAGCTTATGAAACTTTCCTCAAAAAATACCCCAAAAGTCCAAAGGTCCCTACTGCAATTTTAAAACAAGGACTTGCCTTTATTGAAATCGGTGATAAAAAAACAGGAAGAACAATTCTCGAGCAACTTAGAGAAAGATATCCTACTTCTAAAGAAACGGAAATTGCTGCTAAGCATTTAGAAAAACTGAAAGGTAGCAAAAAATAGGGTTTTTGGTTTTGAGACCCAGAGATTTTACAATCTCAATCCATATTATTCACAAAAATTTGGCAGATGCAGTATTTGAGCGGTTTTAAATTCTTTCGAAGAAAGAATTTTCCTCGGAGGCTCGATTATATCGAGCCGAGAATGAGCGAAAATACTGCATCTGCTAATTACTCATGAATTTATGAATAAAGTGGGCTAAAACTCATCAAGGTAATAAAAGGTAATAGGGGAAAAGCCTTTTTCAAATGCATGCCTTATAATTTTCCTCTATCTTGTTTTGTTTGGGAATATCTCCTTTGGTGCAGATGGAAACATTTGCATTAGTTTTTTATGGTATATCCCTTTAGCACAATAAGGATCATCTTCACAATCACCACAGCAGGGTCTAATATTTTTTACCAACCATTTACCTTTTTCTTTATGGAGAAGTGCATCGATTGGTTCATAATTTTGGTGTTCAAGGCCCCTGGGGTCTGTCTCAATCCATGCCCATCCGTTTTTAATCTTAAGATATTTGACGATAAAAATAACAGATTCTGGAGGAACAGTTTTTATGCTCTCTCTTAAAGCCTTCAGTATCCTCCTACGTTCTGGATGTTCTTCTGGGAATATCTCCACAGGGGCTTGGGGGAAATTTTCTTTAAATTTTTTGTATATGGAATGATTAATATCAATACATTCCTGAGGTGAAGAACATGAAAAAATCTGTGGATCAACTATGCCCTTAATGTTCCATTTATTGCCCTTTTTATTTAGAAGTGCATAGAAGTTCCCAATATAATCCTTTACTCTTGCCTCAACCAAAGCCCAATGATCCTTTATTTTGATGTAATCCACAAGGAATTTTACATTTATATCTTCAGGTATTGTTCCGTATTGAAATTCAGGACGCCCTTGTTCTTGAAAACCCTTCAATCCTTCTCGCAAAGTATCAAGGATGACTTTTCGTTCAGGGTCTCCCAGAGAGGGGGTATAGGGTTTTTCAGCGAAGGTGAAACCCTCTAATAGAATAACAGCAATGATAATGGATAGCAATATTTTATATATCTTCCTGTTCATCTGTTATGACGATCTTTCTCGCATTATTTGATCTCCTGGAATCTCCATCTAACATTTATCCTGCCTGCACACTTACCTTCACATTTATATGGTGACATAATTTCCCCTGTTTTGTTATCCAATTCAAATTCTATAGTTCTATCGTCTCCAACGTATACATCTTGTATCCCCAAAATTTCCCACGACTTTGAGCCATGCATTACCCCTCCACGCTTTATATCGTCTATTAGAAGAAAATTACCGAATCTTACATTAATAGTGCCTTTTTATACTTGCACTCCCTATTATTCCGGTATTTCCCTTCAATAGGAATCACTACTCCAATATGTCCGACTTGATAGTATTTTAGTGAACCAAATTTCTTGAGCTCTTCTTTGGCTTCTTTAATATCCTCCTCTTTTAAGTCAAAATCAGAAGGAAATTTTTTTTGTATTTAGGGGGAAGAGATTTCAACTTCTCTGCATATTTCCACTGAGAAGGCAAAGGTTCAGGCAGTTCATACTTTACAAATCTTCCAAGTGGTTGCATGGGGAAATCAACATTTTTATCCACTGTAAGAAGTCTGCCGCCTCCCCCTTTATAATATGCTATCAATCTTGGACATACAGGGGGACAGTTTTTCTCGGGATCGCATCCCTCTGGATAGTTAGTCTTCGTTGCTTCTTCAAATTTGGCATACAATCATAAATCATCAGGTCTATAGTTTTTTTATGTATTCTTTCGGGTATCCTAAGGATTCTTTTGGCTGATATTTCCAGAAGCCGCTGATCATTACATATGCATTACCAACCTTATACGGATCTTCATCAATTTTGCTCGTGTCATATTGGATGTCAACGGATATTACGCCAAAGATATCGCCTTTTCTACAATTTTTATAGGATTTATTGCAAGCATCTGTAGATTTGTGATATTCTTCAAAGGCTTCTTTTTTACACATCTCCATCTTAGAATCGACACAGCGAAGAGAAGTATCTCCAATGGATCGACAGTCTTCTTCATAAAAAGGTTCACTAATCAGACAAGCACTTATCATCTAAGTATATGATTCTTCTACCTGTCTTAGGCACTCATTCCTTGCCTCTTTACATTTCGTTGACTGGGAGAAAGTGAGTGCAGGGATGAAAAGTATTAAAATTGTAAAAATGAATTGAAGCTTTTTTATAACCATATATCTCCTCCCATTACTTACATTGCCCTATCCATTCCCCTGAAATCCTTCCTTTCATTATCAATGCTCCGTTTTCTCTATACTCCTCAGTGCCATCAAAGCTGTTTCCACGGTAGGTTATTTTCCCGGTCACTGTAAATACCCCTTCTTCGTCTCTACATTCTGCCTTCCAGGAGACTGTATCACCTTTTATCTGCTTTGCCATAAATTTGCAGGTTTTGTCAGGTTCTTCAATCTTAGGTACAGGATCTTCCTTCTTAATGCACTGTTTAATTGTTTGATCTGGCATCTTTACCGGCATTCCTTCTTCCATCTCCATCTTTACAGTTATCTCCCAGAGCCCTTCCTTTATATTCTGTGCCATGGAAATATCACTCAAAAAGAAAAACACAAAAGCGAATAACGATACAAAACAGACTTTCTTAAGCATTTCTCTTCCTCCTTGTTAGTTTTTTATTATTACTGTTCCACCAACTCCACCCTCCTGTTTTTGGCACGACCGTCATCGGTCTTATTTGTTGCAACAGGCGCGAGTGAACCCACCCCATAAGCCTTGAGTCTATCCGGTGCGATCTTATATTTCGTCACCAGCTCCTTCATCACCGCATCTGCCCTTGCCTTTGAAAGCTTCATATTGTAATCAAGACCACCAACATTATCAGTATGACCTACCACATAGAGCTTCAATCCTTTATTCTCCTGAAGAAGTTTTGCTATCTCTTTAATTGCTGGCTCAGACTCCGGCTTTATATCTGCCTTATCAAAATCAAAATAGATACCATATACAGAGGCATGACCTGTTGCCTGAATATCACTCATCAAGCTCTTTGCATCTGCCAAAACTTCTTGAGCCATTTCTTCCTTTTCCACAATAGTCAACATATAAGTTTCGCCCTTTCCACCTCCATCCCATGAATCCACATATAACCAAAATCTTTTTCCAGCTTTATCCAGTTTTAACCATATCTCGTATGAGCCCTCTTGAAATACCTTAACCCCGCCAATTTTTTTGATGGCGTTTTCATAGTTCCTAATCACTTGTAATCCACTGGGTGGGGTAACCCCTTTTTTTGTCACATAGTGAATTCTAAATACTCTTCCTTCAACCTTTATTTCTTTTCCTTTTTCATTTTTGAATTTAACCTCATCAAATTTTATTTCTTCGCAATTGTCAATATAAAAATTTTCCATTCTTGTAAACATCGGATGGTCTCTACAGGCCTCTTTATCTTTTTCTTGAGCAAGACCAAAACTTGATAATACCAGTAAAATCAATGCAGTTAAACAGATTATTATTTTTAACCTTATCATAATTAAACCTCCTAATTATTTAATCTAATTTTTCTTGTTAACATAAATCTTTATTCCCTCTGATAATGCCCCTTCGAGTCCTATCTCATTACCCCACTCATCATAAACCTTTTTGCCCGAATCAATTTCCTTAAGAAGACCTGCACTGATAAGTGCATGTTTTACTTTCATTCCGGGCAAGATATCGAAAGGCTTATTGTTTACATATATTCTCATCAATCTAAATCTACCTCTTTAATCCTTCCTTCCTCTTTTGGTGCCATCGTTCTCTCCTTTTTTATATAATCAATTACAACATCTCTAAGATACCTGCTTGAATCACTGTATATTAGCCTTTCACCTTTCATAACCCCTCCGATAATTGAAAAGTCTTTTGATGATCTTACCGCTTCTCCAAATGCCCTATACCCATCACCTCCTGCAGCAAGAAAATCATTCGTTGCAACTATATACTCTTTATCTAACTCCAAAGGTTTTTCTCCAATAAAGACCTCTTTTATCCTAAAACCGGGCTTTGCAAAAGGATTATAGGTAAATTTAAGACCTGATACCTGTGGAAATCTTCCCGCTCCTTCTTCTAAGGCAGATACTCCATATTCCAGCGTCTCTTTAATCTGTTTACCTGATAGTTTTATTGCAACAATATAATTATCAAATGGAAGGACCGAATAGACATCCTTTACCTTTATCTCACCTTTCTTTATACCTGTTCTTATTCCACCACCGTTAATTATAGTTACATCAGCACCCGTTGTCTTTCTAATTATATCTGCAATTAGATTACCGAGATTGGTCTCTTTTTTTCTCACATTCTCGCCATCGAGGTCTAATTCAGCATATCCTATTTTCTCATCGAGAACAGCATTGACCCTGCTATTATATTTATCAATTATAGCCTTAACAGATTTATCCTCCTTACCACCTTCAGGGTTTATTTCTTCAAGATATCCTTCGAAGTGTGCTATCTTTCTATCTTTAACTGTTAGGTCTAATACACCAAGTGCTTTTCCATGTTCCCATGCCTGAACTATTATTGTATTCCCTATCAAAACAGGTCTTTCTACTTTTGTATGGGAATGTCCGCCGACAATAATATCGATCCCTTTTACTTTTTCTGCTAAGATTCTATCAGCATAATGTCCTATATGAGAAAGAACAATGATTATCTCAACCTTGTCTTTTAATTCTTCTGTGTATTTTTTGACAGTGTTTTCAGGAGATAAAAATGTCAGTCCTATTCCATTTCTTGGGTGAGTTGATACAGGTGTGTCTTCTGTTACAATACCTATGATCGCTATCTTTATACCTGATATCTGCTTTATCACATATGGTTTTAATATATCCAGACCTTCAACATTTGCTCCAAGAACTGGAAATTTAGCTTCTGATATTCTCTTTTTAAGAATATCCTTCCCGAAATCGAACTCATGATTTCCAACAACCATTGCATCAAATCCCATAGCATTCATAATTTCAATAACAGACTCTCCCTCAGATAGATTTGCCCAGTTACTACCCTGAATCATATCTCCTGCTGAAAGGAGGAGCGAAGGCTTTTCACTACGGAATCTTTTTGCCTTTTCTGAAAGGTAATAGATTCCACCCAACATCTGCTCAGAACCTAAAGGCTTATATGGTTCTGCAAATCCATGGAAGTCATTGATGTAGAGAATCCTTATCCCTACAGTTTCACCAAATGCAGATGGTACACAGAGAATTATTAATAAAATTAAGCAGAATATGGCTTTACTTAGTCTTAACATATTAATCTCCCTAAAAGAAAAAATATTTCTCAAATTAAATCATAATATTTACCTATGGTCAAGGAGTGTTAGAGTATCCAAAATTTTCTATTTTATATAGTTCATTCTATCACAATGTAGATTTCTTGATTTTCCTAAGCCCTCTATAATGGTCAAAAAATAATTGTAATGAAGAAGAACAGCTTTGAAAAATTTCATTCTAAATTCCGGAAGTAGCAAATCTTTAAGGGGGTATGAAAAAGCCAAATTAGGGGGCAT
>CAYOJI010000043.1:0-16838 GCA_964404225.1 uncultured Nitrospiraceae bacterium | reverse complement strand
ATAAAGTTAGAGAACCTGACGCGCAACAGTCTCTATTTTAAGCGGACAGTAGTGTCTTTATTTAAAAAGTTTATTTTTTAGTGCTTGAATAACTTCTTCAGGTTTGATTTCAGCAAGATTTTTACTAATATATTCTTCTCTATCTAACCCATTTCTGCGATCCGTCTCTTTTGAAATTACCACATGACCTTCTCCCCACGGACTCCAATTCTTCGCTCCTGCTCCAAAAAGTGCAATAACAGGGGTTCCCACTGCAGCTGCGATATGCATAGGAGCGGTATCTATTCCCAGAAACAAAGATGATGCCTTTGATATAGCAGCAAGTTGCTTGATTGATGTTTTTCCGCAAAGATTCAGTACTTTATTTGAAGGTATTAAAGATAGAATTCGAGCTACCTTATCAATTTCTTTAGCTTCGTGAGAGGAAGTAATCACAATCTTTACTCCTTTGTTAATTAACCAGTTAATGACCTCTGCAAAGTATTCGTCCTTCCAGCATTTAAATAACCAGCGCGACGTAGGATGTATATGAACTACTTTATCACTCGTGGAAATACCATATTCACTGAAAGTTCTTCTCACAAAAATTTCTGCATGTTGCGGGATAAAGAAGTCTACTGTTAAATCTTTCGTATCGATCCCAAATTTTCTTACTAACTCAATATTTTTTAAAACAGTATGCTGTCCTCCCCTATTTTTTGCTAGATGAGTGTATAGATGTCTTTTACCTATCAATCCCTTTTTCCCTGGATCATAGGCAAGCCTGTACCTTGCACCAGAAAAAAAGGAAACTAATGCACCTCTATCATTACTGGTAAGGTCAATTGTCATATCAAAATTTTTAGCCCTGAGCTGTCTAAGAAAAGATATCTCGCCAAAATATTTTGTGAAAATATCTCTTTTTTTAATATTTCTGTCAAAAATAATGATTTCGTCTACGAGAGGATTGCCAACCAAGGCATCTTCAGTTCCTAAGTTCAAAAGAGTAGCAATGTAAACATTTGGAAAACTTTCTCTCAAAGCTCTAAAAACAGGAACAGTTAGCAAGACATCGCCAATATGCCTGAGTTTTATAACGAGTATTTTTTTAATTCCTTTAAAATTCATAAAAACTATAATATAATAGTCCAATCTCAAATATAACAAAAGTTTAATTATATAAATTATATATATCTGTTTACAATAATGACCTTCAATAAATTATTTAATGAAGGCAAATAGATGGTATACGCCTAATTTCCAACTACATTTTTCATTGAGGAGAAGTCCCTTTTAAAGAGGATATAAAGGAGGCCTTTTATGCATATTGGGATCATCGGAACTGGTTATGTAGGGCTTGTTACAGGTGCTTGTTTTTCTGAATTTGGTGTATTTGTCACATGTGTAGATAAAAACGAGGAAAAGATTAGGTTATTAAAAAAAGGAATAATACCATTTTATGAGCCTGGATTGGAGGATCTCGTTAAAAGAAATATTCAACAAGGTAGACTCGAATTTACAACCGAGATAGGAAAGGCTGTTAAATCTTCTCTTGTATTGTTTATTGCTGTAGGTACACCTCGAAGGGGTGATGGTTCGGTTGATATGAAATATGTAGAAGAAGTTGCAAAGGATATCGCAAAGAATATGGATAGCTACAAGGTGATTGTTACTAAGAGTACAGTCCCTGTAGGAACAGGTGAGAGAATAAGAAAAATAATATCAAAAAATCTACGGAGGCAGATTGATTTTGACATCGTTTCCAATCCCGAGTTTTTAAGAGAAGGCTCAGCAATAGAAGATTTCATGAGACCAAACAGGGTGGTAATAGGAGCAGATAGTCCTCAAGCCATTGCAATAATGAAGGACCTTTATAAACCACTTTATCTTATTGAAACACCTTTTGTTATCACTAACATCGAAACTGCAGAATTGATAAAATATGCCTCCAATTCTTTTCTTGCCACAAAAATATCCTTTATCAATGAAATGGCTTTGCTCTGTGAAAAAGTTGGTGCAGATGTCCACATGGTGGCTAAAGGGATGGGACTTGACCAGAGGATTGGCGCTAAATTTTTACACCCGGGCCCGGGCTTTGGAGGCTCGTGTCTTCCAAAAGACACAGATGCCCTACTTAAAATGGCTGACGGATACGGTATAAGGCTTAATATTGTAGATGCAGCTATTAAAGTTAATGATTATCAAAGGAAATTTATCCTTGAGAAAATTAAAGGTGCGATGGGAATAATTAAGGGTAAAACTTTAGGGATTCTTGGTCTTTCTTTCAAGCCTAATACAGATGATATACGTGAAGCGCCTTCTCTTTACATCATCAGAGAGTTAATAAAACAGAAGGCTAATTTAAAATTATATGATCCTGTTGTTAACAAAGAGGTAATAAATAAGAGTAAGGGTTTGATAGATAGAGATCTTATTGACATTCTTCTAAACTCAAAAAGGATAAGTTTCTGTAAAGACCCTTATGAGACTGCGAAAGGAGCCAATGCAATAGTTATAATTACGGAGTGGAATCAATTTAGAAATCTTGAGCTTGAGAGACTTAAGAAGCTTCTTAAAGAGCCCTATTTTTTCGATTTGAGAAATATTTACGACCCACAGAAAATGAAATCTAAAGGATTTAAATATTACTGCGTTGGTAGGGCAGAAAATGTTAAAATTAAATAGTGAAAGTTGTATGTCAGAACAGAAAGGCTTATCATGATTATCAGATTGAGGATGTATTCGAGGCAGGTATTGTTCTTTCAGGGACCGAGGTAAAAGCCCTTAGAGAGGGAAAAGCTAATCTGAGAGATAGTTATGTGATCATAAAAAATGGTGAAATATTTCTTATGAATTGTCATATTAGTCCATATAGTCATGGAAATATTATGAATCATGATCCATTACGAACGCGAAAGCTTTTGATGCATAAGGAAGAAATTAAAAGCTTGAGTGGTAAAATTTTGACAAAAGGCTACACATTGATACCATTAAAAATATATTTTAAAAACTCATTTGCAAAAGTTGAGATAGGGCTGGTGAAAGGAAAGAAGCTATATGAAAAAAGAGAGGCGATCAAGGAAAGAGATGCGAAGAGAGAAATTGAAAGGGCAATGAAAAAATAGCTTAAAATTGAGACAATAATGTTACTTACTCTCTGTTATGATCTTAATCTTATTTCTCTATGCTCGGAAAGGGGGCGAAAGGGCTCGACGGGGGTAGCGAGACTCAGATTGCATGTCGTGGTTCCGTCGCCACGTAAAAAGGCGGAACAAAACACAAACGCCAATAATGAACTGGCACTTGCTGCTTAATTTATAAGCAGCGCGCTGTCCTGAAATTGTCTGTGTTTCAGGAACAGCGTCGGTTAACAGACTGGTATCAAAGTTACTCCCTTAACTTTGGTACGAGAAAAAAGAGGGATAGAATTTTAGGTGGGCCTTCCTGTTGGCATCCTAAAATTCGAATATAAGTAAACAGGATAAACATGTAGATATCTGAGCGTAGGACTTCCGGACGCGGGTTCGATTCCCGCCGCCTCCACCAAAGTAAACCCTTACTATAAGTTGAATTAACACAAAAAATAAAATAGAATAGTGCAAATATTATTAGTTAAACAATAACATAATGTTTAAAAATTTTTTCTTGATTATCTCTATCTTATTCTTCTCTGTATTTACTTTATTTGCTCAAGAAAGAAGCGAGATCCTCTTGAAATTTAATCAAGAAGGCAATTTAATGCGAGTTGTCTTTGAAACGAATGAAACCTACGTTAATCGTGCTAAGATTACAACTTCGCTTTCTCAAATAAAAATAGAGTTCTCAGGTGAGTATAAACTTCTGATGGAGAAAAAACCGCCTTTTGAAATCATGACAGCCGAGAAGGCATTATTTATAAATCTTGAAGAGAAAAATGAGGTGAAATTTTTCAGACTTACATCTCCACCTAGACTCGTTTTTGATATACAAAAAAAGGATTCAAAAGGAGAAAAATACTTCCGAAGACAAAACGTTACCCAGGAAGCTGAAAAGAGTCTTCCACCAATTATACCTAAGGTTTATGTGATCGACTCAGGCCATGGTGGGTATGATTTTGGTATAACTCATGGTGATACGAATGAGAAGAATATCACCCTTAACTTAGGAAGAGATTTAAGGACAGCTTTAATAAAGAAAGGGAAAACGGTTTTTTTGGTCAGAAAGGTCGATCAATATATTTCAATTTCGGACAGGATACAGTACATTAATAAAAAAAGACCTGATGTATTTATAAGTTTACATACATCTATATCAAAAAACTTTGTTCTAAACATCCCCAAGTTTGAAGATTTAGAGATAAAGGATATTGTTGATTTGTATAGTATTACTTCGAGACAGAAAAAGTATATTGAAAAAAGTAAATTTTTATCAGAAAGTATCGGCAAGGCTTTTAAGGAAGAATTTGGTAAAGAGGTTATTCTTAGAGAAATGCCTTTACCAATACTTAATTCAGTAGCGGCGCCCTCTGTGATGATAGAGATTCCTTCTCCTAAATTTTTAACTTACAATCAAGAGGTTAGTAAAAAAATTATTGATTCAATTATTAATGGACTCATGTTATATGAAAAATAGATCAAACCATAATACTAAAAGATTAAAAATATTGCTAATATTAGCAATATTTTTAATAGGTATCATTGGTGGATATATCTATTTTTCAAAGATTTTTTATAAGGAAAAAACTGTAGTTAAGGACCCTATTGAAGCCCTTTTACCATTAGAAGATTTTATTTCTTTAAGAATGTATTATCCTGTAGATGACCATATCCAATTTGAGGAAAGAAGAATTCTCAAAAGAAATGTTCCAATTGCAATTGCCGAAGCCACGGTGGAGGAATTTTTAAAAGGTCCTGCTGGTGTAACATCGACAATTATCCCTAAAGAGACTAAATTAAGAGGTCTTTATATAGGCGGAGACAAGATACTTTATATTGATCTTTCCGAAGAGTTTAGAAGGAATTTTCAGGGTGACGCATTATCTGAATTATTAATTTTGAAAGGTTTATACGAGAGCCTGATTTCAAATGTTGAAGATATTTATGATGTAAAAATACTTTTGGAAGGAAGAGAAGTCGAATCGCTCGGTGGGCATTTTTATCTTCTATATCCTTTGAAAGATATGGTTTCCTTTGACTAAATAATTAAGGAGCTTTAATGGATGAAAAAGAAAAGCCAATAGGTGTTTTTGATTCAGGCATAGGTGGTCTGACCGTTCTACGGGAGTTAATAAATGTCCTCCCGCATGAAGATACTATATATCTTGGAGATACAGCAAGGGTTCCTTACGGAATAAGGTCACCGGAGACAGTTATCAAGTATTCATTAGAAAATGCAATGTTTCTTTATTCAAAAGGAATTAAGCTATTAGTTATAGCATGTAATACTGTTTCTTCTGTTGGTCTTGATGTTATCAAAAAAGAGATACCGATACCGATTATAGGGGTAATAGAGCCCGGTGCAAAAGAAGCTATAAGGGTAACGAAAAACAAGAGAATAGGAGTGATTGGAACTGAAGCAACAATAAAAAGTAACTCTTATAGTAAAGCTATAAAAAGCATAGATCCCGGCGTTGAGGTATTTAGCTTACCATGTCC
Organism: uncultured Nitrospiraceae bacterium; assembly: GCA_964404225.1. Lineage (GTDB taxonomy): Bacteria > Nitrospirota > Thermodesulfovibrionia > Thermodesulfovibrionales > SM23-35 > Kmv42. The sequence continues at coordinate 11,226 of CAYOJI010000043.1, read as the reverse complement.
ATTGTTTGTCCCCCTTGTAGAAGAAGGATGGACAGATGGAGAGATTGCTTATTTAGTAGCTAAAAAATATCTTGAAGGGTTAAAAGACAGATATATAGATACCCTTGTCTTAGGATGTACACATTATCCTTTACTCAAAGAAGTTATAGCAAATATAATGGGAGAAGGTGTTATATTGATTGATTCTGCGATAGAGACTTCACGCGAAATTAAAACCTTATTACAGATTTTGGGATTAAAAAGAGAAAATAATATTAATCCCAAAAGAGAATTTTTTGTTACAGATTCTCCTGAAAGATTTTTAAAAGTAGGGGAGAATTTTTTAAAAGAAAAGATTAAAAACATAAAAAAAATAGGGGTTGTTAGCTAATTATTACAGGAGGATAAATGAGACCAGATGGCAGAAAAAACAACGAGATACGAAATATTAAGATTACCAGGAATTTTATTCGCACTGCTGAAGGTTCAGTGCTCATATCAATGGGCAATACGAGGGTAGTTTGCACTGCAACGATAGAGGATAAAGTTCCACCTTTTCTTAAGGACCAGAAAAAAGGATGGATAACGGCTGAATACTCTATGCTTCCAAGAGCTACAAAGATGAGAACGATTAGGGAATCAACAGTGGGTAGGATTAGTGGTAGAACTCATGAAATTCAGAGACTCATAGGAAGGGCACTTCGTTCTGTTGTAGATCTTTCTATAATAGGAGAAAGGACAATCTGGATAGATTGTGATGTATTAGAAGCGGACGGGGGTACTCGAACAGCGGCAATAACAGGCGCATTTATATGTCTTACTGATGCTATAGATTATGCCCTAAGGAATGGACTCATTGAGAGGACGCCCATCAAAGACTATCTCGCTGCTATAAGCGTTGGTATTGTTGAGGGAGAACCCTTGATTGACTTATGTTATTTAGAGGACTCTATTGCTGAAGTAGATATGAACATTGTTATGACAGGCAGTGGAAAGTTTGTTGAGATACAAGGTACAGCAGAGGACAACCCTTTTTCGAAATCAACATTAGATGATTTGATTAAACTTGCTGAAGAAGGTATAAGTAAGTTAATAGAAATACAGAAGAAATTGATCGAGGAAGGGAGAGATAGTTATTAAAAATACTATTATGTGCTAAAATAAAGTATTAATTTTTAGAGGGCTTGAATTTCGAAACAAAAAATTTTATGAGATCTCCCAAAAATTCTGAATTTGTTTTACTAAGGAGGTATTAATTCGTTTTTTAAAATAAGGAGTTTAATTAAAAGTGAATAGAGCAAATGTATATAGAAGTCTTTTTGTTTGGTTATTAATAGGAATTATGATGATACTCCTTTTTAACTTGCTGAGTCATCCAAAAAAGACCGAAGAGGAGATGATCTTTTCTGATTTTATGAGCAAGCTTGAAGCAGGGGAAATCGTTGAAGTTACTATGAAAGGCAATATTATTAATGGTCAATTAAAAGACGGTAAAAAATTTAAAACATACACGACAGAATATCCTGACCTTGTTAAGACCTTAAGGTCTAATAATGTAAAGATAACGGTAAAACCTGAAGATCATAATCCGTGGTATTGGAACCTATTTTTTTCTTGGGGACCTATAATTTTTCTGGTGGCAATATGGATATTTTTTATGAGGCAGATGCAGACAGGAGGCAATAAAGCCTTGTCTTTTGGTAAGGCACGTGCAAAGCTTGTATCTGAAAAATCTGTTAAGGTAACCTTTGCTGATGTTGCTGGAATCGAAGAGGCAAAAGCCGAAGTTCAGGAAATAATAGATTTTTTAAAGGATCCTGGTAAATTTCAGAAACTTGGAGGAAAGATTCCAAAAGGTGTGCTCTTGGTAGGTGCTCCTGGTACAGGAAAAACACTGCTTGCCAGGGCAATAGCAGGTGAAGCAGGTGTGCCTTTCTTCTCTATCTCTGGCTCAGATTTCGTAGAGATGTTTGTTGGGGTTGGGGCATCAAGGGTGAGGGATCTTTTTGACCAGGCGAAAAAAAATGCACCTTGTATTATCTTTATTGATGAGATAGACGCTGTAGGCCGCCACAGAGGTGCAGGGTTGGGCGGTGGACATGATGAACGTGAGCAGACATTGAATCAATTACTTGTAGAGATGGATGGATTTGAGGCTAATCAAGGTGTAATTATAATCGCGGCTACAAACAGACCAGATGTTCTCGATCCAGCTCTTTTGAGGCCTGGAAGGTTTGATAGGCAAGTAGTTGTTCCTCAACCTGATGTAAAAGGAAGGTTTGAAATTTTAAAAGTCCATACGAGAAATATACCTCTCGATGAGAAAGTTAATCTCGAGGCGATAGCGAGGGGTACGCCCGGTTTTTCAGGTGCTGATCTCCAAAATCTTGTTAATGAAGCAGCCTTACTTGCTGCAAGACAGGGTAAGAGTAAAGTCGAAAAGAATGATTTTGAGGCAGCAAAGGACAAGGTATTAATGGGTGTGGAAAGAAGGAGTATGATTATAAGTGAGGCGGAGAAGAGAAATACTGCCTATCATGAAGCGGGTCATGCCCTGGTTGCCAAATTGATCCCAGGAACAGATCCATTACATAAAGTCAGTATAATTCCAAGAGGAAGGGCACTTGGAATAACGCAACAATTGCCTTTAGATGACAGATATACTTATTCGAAGGAATATCTTATGAATGCTTTATGTGTATTGCTTGGCGGTCGTGCTGCAGAGGAGATTGCTTTGAATCACATGACAACAGGAGCAGGTAATGACCTTGAACGTGCAACAGATTTAGCTCGGAAGATGGTTACTGAATGGGGAATGTCAGAGAAATTAGGTCCTCTTACTTTTGGCAAAAAAGACGAACAAATTTTCCTGGGAAGAGAAATAGCTCGACATAAAGATTATAGTGAAAAAACTGCTACAGAGATAGATTATGAAGTCAAAAGAATAGTAATAGATGCCTATAAAAGAGCCCAAACCTTACTCGCAGAAAATAGAGATATGCTCGAAGCATTGGCAAAAAGCCTTCTTGAGAAAGAAACAATGGATGCTGAAGAGATAGATGCACTTATAAAAGATGTAGAGAGCAAAAGAACTATCCAAGTATAAGGTATAATTCAACCAAATATTTTTTATCTTTCTTCGAGATATTTTGAATTTAATTTCAAAAATACTATGTAATCACTTACATAGTCTATGTAATCTGTTACATAATTTTGCGTTTTTAATTTTAATCATGTGATTGAAATTAAGGATTACAATAAAGATAATATACGCCACTAATTTAAACAAAAAAGGGATAAACAAAAACCGCATTTCCAAAATTATAATTAAATATCAGATACTTATTTATACAATCCTGTAACTCCGTTTTTTCCATAATTTTTAGCAATTAATTAATGGCAAAAAGTTTGCTGTAATAAATTAAAGTGTTTCAAGTTGAATTGAATAAATTTTAGATCAAAAAGAGGTGAAAATTTATGAAATATAAAAAGGCATTTATCATTAAATTTTTAGTAATGTTTTTAATAATTTCCGCCTCCTTCTGCTATGCAGAGAGGGTTAAGGTAATAGAAGGAATAATTGAAGATGTTACGGATAATTCTATCAAAGTTCAAGGAAATAGCTATAACATTTCAGATGTCCCTATAAAAAATGCTTCTGATGAGACCTTGTCAAAAGCTTCATTAAGAAAGGGTAAACTGGTTGAATTATTTTTAAAAGACAAAAAATTAATAACCATTTTAGTACATGAAGAAAATATGGTTCGGTGAGGTTACTATGAGAAAAATTTTATTTTTAATTTTTATAATTCCATTGTTATTTTTAACTATTGAGAATACAGATGCTGCTTCTATGAGTGATTATTGCGTTATCCCGCCTTATGTAATCCAGGACATCCTCCCTAACGTAATGATTGTTTTAGATACATCAGGAAGCATGTTTAATTTTTCGTACTTTGATGGCTTTACGACGAATGATATAACAGATGATAATGATTGTACAAGTTCCACTAATCCTTGTATAGGCTTTACAGATCCCGGTTATTACCCGAATTATAAATATTATGGATATTTTAACCCTGACTATTGGTATACCTACTCGAGCAATAGGTTTATACCTCAGGCCCCCAAAATAGGCAGTGGAATAGCAGGTGCAAGGGCAAAGGCTTCTAATGAGTGGGATGGGAATTTCCTTAACTGGCTTACTATGAGAAGGGTTGACATTATGAGAAAGGTATTGACAGGAGGTGCTAAAGCTACAGGAGAAGGAACAGGTTATAGCAGACTGAGGGGAGAGATCGCAGATTGCAATAGTAGAGGTATATATAAAAGAATCTCAAATGCCGCGCTTTATACACCTTACTCAGGAGTCCGCAAATTTGTTGTTAATACTGCAGGAGGTTCATGCGATGGGGGAGGAAGTGGAACTTCAACATTTACAGTGAGGAACGCAACGGATACGGGGAATGAAGCCACTTTTAATGTTGCAGTTAGGGTGCCGGACCCTGTGGAGGGCGTTCTCCAAAGGGTCGTGGGAACAAGGGCACGTGTAGGTCTTACATTTTATAATGTAAATGCTCCAACACCACATGGGGGTAGGGTTCGTGTTTCGATTGCAGGTGGAAGCCTTGAGAGCACAATAAACGAGATAAATAATACAAGGCCAAATGCTAATACTCCACTCGCTGAAACATTATGGACAGTTACAGGCTATTTTGCTCAGCAAGCAAGTATTTTGGGAGGTCCGGGCCCAAGATATAATTCAGGTGATTATACAATAAACAATAATAATGATCCATTAAATTACGGAACGGGGGGATCACCTCGATGGCCCTCGTGTTCAAAGAACTTTGTTCTATACATAACTGATGGTGAACCTTGCGCTGATGGATATCTTCCTAACACCCTTCAGGACTATGCAGCTGGTAGATCTAACTATAATTGTCAAGGGACGGGTTGCCCTGCTGTAGGTTCTTTTCCTGCATCAACCTTTCCTTCCTGTTACGGCGGTGGTGAGTCAAGCTCATGTGGAGGGATAGTCAGTGGGTGTTATGTTGCAGGCATTGAAGACGTGGCTTTATATACGCATACAACAGATTTAAGAAACAGTCCAACTCTTGGCGTAAATAATATGCCAGGGATACAAAATTTAACCCTCTTTACAGTGTTTGCATTTGGTAAGGGTTCTACTTTGCTGAGATATGCAGCAATAAACGGTGGGTTTGAAGACTTCAATGGCAGTAATACCCCAGATGACCAATCAGAATGGGATCAGGATGGTGACGGAGAACCCGATACTTTTTATGAAGCTAATGATGGATATGAACTTGAAAGAGCTATTGCAGAAGCCTTTTCATCCATACTGAAAAGGGCTGCTTCAGGTACTGCTGCATCTGTTCTTGCATCAGGTGAAGGAAGCGGTGCAAATCTCGTTCAAGCTGTATTTTATCCAAGACGTCTTCTCGGCAATCATATAATTAGCTGGACAGGAGAAAATCAAAATTTTTGGTATTATGTAGACCCATTCTTCACATATAGTAGCATTAGAGAAGATACAATTAGGGACAAGGTACTAAATTTAACTAATGACTATATTGTCCAGCTTTATTTCGACCAAGATTTACAGAGAACAATGGCAAGACGATTTGAGGATTCAGATGGAGATGGTGATGCTGATTCAACAAGAACAACGGTTATCTTTGAGAATGTATCGACTTTATGGAAAGCTGGTCAGGAATTGTGGGCACGGGATATTTCAACGGACCCAAGAACTATTTATACTACAATCGATGGAAGCACTTTCTTGTCAGGTGGATTTTCAACAGTAAATAAAACAACCTTAAGACCATATTTGCAAGCAGCTAATGATACCGAAGCTGAAGATATTATACGTTATATTCATGGGGAAGGGCTTACTACTTTAATGGGTGTGGATGAAGATGGTAATCCGATAACTATAATTCCCGGTATCGATAGAAATGCTGATGGAATAGATGATTACAGAGCAAGATATGGTACAATCGGTTCTGAAACAAATGTATGGAAACTTGGAGATGTTCTAAATTCAACTCCAAGAATTGCTTCATGGATTCCTTTAAACAATTATGATTCTGTTCATAATGATACCACTTACAAGGCATTTATTGAAACTACAAGTTACAAAAATAGAGGGATGGTATTTGCCGGTGGAAATGATGGGATGTTACATGCCTTTAAACTCGGCAAATTGGAGTTGTCGTGGGATACACAAGGAGAACATGAAATAGCACGAATCTCCGGGACCAACGTGGGCAGGGAAGAATGGGCATTTATTCCTAAAAATGCACTTCCCTATCTTAAATATTTTGCAGATCCTGAATATTGTCATGTATTTACGGTTGATCTTAGTCCATATATTTTTGATGCAAGTATAGGTGCCCCTGGTTCAGGTGATATATCTGATCAAGTAAAACCTTCTGACGGTTCAACATGGAGAACCATCCTTATTGGAGGAATGAGATTTGGAGGTGCATGTAGAGGAACGAGCGTTCCATGTTTAGATGTTAGTGGTGATGGTAGTAAAGATTGCGTAAATACACCTGTGGATGTCGGAGGCAACAGCATAGGATATTCTTCATATTTTGTACTTGATATAACAGATCAAAATAGTCCGCAACTTCTCTGGGAGTTTTCACACCCTCAACTTGGGTTTACAACAACTGGTCCTGCGGTTGTTCGAATAGGAGCAGATAAAACACATGGGAAATGGTTTGTAGTTTTTGGTTCAGGCCCAACAGGTCCAATAGATACGACTGGACATCAATTTATGGGGCGGTCTGATCAGAATTTAAGATTTTTTGTCCTTGACCTTAAGACAGGATCACTTTTAAGGATAATCGATGCAGGGATCCAGTATGCATTTGCAGGTTCGATGTTGAATACGACTATTGATAATGATTTAGATTCTCAAGATGATGCTATTTACGCAGGATATGTTAAACGGACTGGTTCAGGTTCAAATTACACATGGACAGAAGGAGGTGTTGGAAGAATCTTTACAAAAGAAGACCCTAATCCTTCTAACTGGGAATGGAGGACGCTCCGAGATAACATTGGCCCTGTAACTTCATCGATCACTAAGCTACAAAACAATAAAAAGCACTTTTTGTGGTTATTTTTTGGTTCAGGAAGATATTATTATGAACTGGAGGCTAATGTAGATGATGCGAGTAATCAAAGAAGATTATTTGGTATAAAAGACCCTTGTTTTACTGAAACCAATATGCTTGATCCTGACCTATCTGGCGAATGTCAAAGTGCTGTAGTTGGGCTTCAAGGCTTATTCAATGCTACAACTACAATCCCCTCAGAAAGTGAAGCAAATTCGTCTGGATTTAAAGGATGGTATATTAATTTAGACCTTCCAGGTAATTACTCTTACTGTGAAGGTGGTAATGGTAGATGTAATCCTCCTTATTCAGATGGAACAGGCATTTATGTTACAAAGGCGTATAGGTCAGAAAGGGTTATTACAGACCCTTTAGCAACCCCAACAGGATTGGTATTTTTCACTACATATAAGCCTTATGATGATATATGTGGACTTGGTGGAAAGAGTTTTATATGGGCAGTGCGATATAACACAGGTGGACCTGCTGGAGCTTTACTTAAAGGGGTAGCTTTGTTACAGGTCTCAACAGGAAGTATCGAACAGATTGACCTATCTAAAGCCTTTACTGATGCGGGTGGAAGAAAAACTTCAGCACTTGAAGGTGTTCCGCCGACCGCGCAAGGGATATCTCTGTTGTCGACACCTTCTCCTGTAAAAAGAGTATTACATATAAAGGAAAGGTAGCTGAATGCAAGACATAGGCTACGGCATATACTATAAAAAGATAGCAATTATACATCATGAGACATGCATACAAAATCGTAGAGAAAGTGGTATTACATTAATCGAACTAATAATTGTTATTTCTATAATAGGCATTCTTGTTGTGGCTCTTGGTTTTGAGTTTAGAGACTGGATAAGGAAATACAAGGTGGAAAAACAGATCAAAGAAATGTATATTGACCTAATGAATTCAAAAGCAAGAGCCATGCAACGAAATAGGATCCATTTTGTTACTCTTGCAAATACACAATATACAATTTATGAAGACACAAATCCGGCTCCGGACGGAAATGAGAATCTTGAAGAAACATCAGATACTTTGGTACTTCAGAAAGATCTTAATCCTAATTATGAGCTTACATGGAGTAATCCTGATGATAAACAGATGAATTTTACAAAAACAGGGCTTTCCGATCTCGATGGTACAAAAACTATTTGTTGTAATAGCAAGCCCGATACAGATTACGATTGTCTTATAGTATCAGCAACAAGAATTAATTTAGGCACATTAGGAACAAAGATTCCGGATGGCGGAACATGTGATGAAACAAATTGCGTTGTTAAATAAAGTGTTAAAACCGTATAGAGTACCTTTCAGTTTCCTCTTGAATAAGGAGAGATATAAAATAGTCAAAAAAGGGGCAGAAGGTTTTACACTTGTTGAAGTAATGATTGCTCTCGTAGTCTCGCTTTTGGTTTTCCTTGCACTTATGCAGACTGCCTTAGTAGGCATAGATTCTAATATGAAAAATGTTCTGAGAGATGAGGCTGTACGCATAGCGGAGATGAAGATGAACGAAGAAAGAAATAAAGATTTTAATAAGTTGAGAGCAGGAACTTTTTCAGAATCAATTACCAGAAATATAAGGAATGTCCAAAATTTTTCTTTTACTGTTAATCGTACAATTACAGACTTAAATACCGACAATAAACAAATAAATATAACTGTTATATGGGAGTGGAAAGAAAATACTATTGCAAATGGTAATCCTTATACACATGTAATCAACACTATCCTGAGGAAACAATGATTAAAAAAGAAAAAGGATTTACTTTGGTAGAACTGCTTATAACTATGGCTGTGTTTGTGCTTATTATAGCTGCTGCCTCTGGTGTCTTTACAGGACTTTTGACACAATTCAAACAACAAAGCAGACTTGCTGAAACAAATATTCAAGGAATTGTAGGGCTTGAAATTTTGAGACAAGACATTGAACACGCAGGATATGGATTGCCTTGGGATATGAATGGTGCTTTGTATCAAGAAGCAGTTTTTGAACCGACTACACTATGGGTAGATCGTAATTTCAATGATGGTCCACCTGATAATCCAGCAAGGGGTGCGGAGCTTGCTGGAGCTCCTAATCCTCCGGGAGGGATTCGAAGCGGAAATGGCTATGGTCTTAATGGGTCAGATGTGTTAGTTATAAAAGCTATTAATATCTCAAATGATTCAACCGCGGGGAAATGGACAACATTAAAAGCTAATCCCTCGTTCTCAGACCCCTATAATCCAAGACAATGGACACCAACAACGGAGAATTTAACTGCTAATGATAATGTTATAGTGATCTTACCAGGCACTTCTGGTAATGAACGAGTTTTAGTCACAAGTGGCACATCATTTTCTACAAAATATAGCAATTTAACATCATCTCCTTGGCCACCTTCAGATGTTACAGAAACCCGTTTAGTTTACGGCGTTGCTGATTCTGATATTACATCATTGAGAATGCCTTTTAACAGGGCTGATTATTATATTAGAAGACCAGCCAAAATGCCTCAAAGATGTGCTCCTAATACAGGTATTCTCTTCAAAACATTAGTAAGTCAAGACGATGGCGATTTTGATTTACCCCCTGAAGATGGAATAAGTGACGAACTTCCGCTTCTCGATTGTGTAGCTGATATGCAAGTTATATTTGGATTGGATAACGATGGTGATGGAGACTTTGAGATAGATACCAGCAACAGCACTGACGGATATAGTGATGATATTTTATCCTTTACGGCTCAACAAATAAGGGATCGGGTAAAAGAAGTGAGGGTATATATACTTGCCCATGAAGGACAAAAAGACATAAATTATACATATCCAAATAGCTCGGTAACCGTTGGTGAATTTGGGATGGGAAGTAATTTTAACTTAGCTTCAACCATAGGAGGAAACTGGCAAAATTATAGATGGAAGATTTATACATTGATTACAAAACCAAAAAATCTGAGGTAACCCGTGGCAAGAAGATACAAGATACAAAGTACAGGTAGGCATCGTGCATGGTGCATCATGCACTATTCAAATGAAAAAGGCATTGCCCTTGTAATGGTTCTTATACTTTCGTTTATTGCACTTGCTATTATGGCGGGCTTAATATACATGATAACAAGTGGAACTTTGATATCTGGACTTCAAAAGAGATACGAAACTGCCCGTGAAGCTGGGATAGGTGGCGCTGAAATAGTTTATCAGATTATAGCTGCAAGAATCGATGATCCCGCTCAAATAGAAACAGAATTTAGCTTTTTAAGCAATTTTGATGTTACTGCTACGCAAGCATGTATAAATAACAAATTACTTAGAGCTACATCTGATTGGCCAACTGATTGTGATAAATCGATGACCGTAGGGGCTTCTTCCCATGATATGTATTTTGAGATCGGAACAGATCCTTCTTATCGAGTATATTCGAAAATAGTTGATACAGTTGAAGGTAATTCTGGCGGTGATGAAGGATTATTAGGGAAAGGATATGTCGCATCTGGTTCTGGAGAAGTGACAGTAGTTCATAGACCCTATCTTTATACAATAGAAGTGCAGGCAGAAAATCAAGCAAATCCCTCCGAAAGGGCTAAGCTTTCTATTCTTTATCAGTATTAACTCCTTCGAACATGACCATCTCACCTCATTAAGCCTTCAAACAAAGGGGTTTTTGAACAGACATTTTTATAACTGCATGGTGTACAGTAAAAATTATACCAATCAAGAAAAATCTCTGGAAGTTTTTGTTTGATCTCTTTCCATGATACAATTTCGTTTATTTTAAGTTTAAGAAGTTCTAATGCTTTTTTATCCATTAATTCTATTTCTTCTTCATCCTTACAGGCATTATTTATAAGAAAAGGATATTTCTTGCATATATCGTCTATACCCATCACCTCCTTTCTTTTTCAGGTTTTTTGTTCTGTAACTCTGTCCGTTTATTTTGATAACTGTACAGTGATGGGCTATCCTGTCTATAATAGCTGATGAAAGTACATTATCAGAGAATATATCCATCCATTGTTCAAAACTCTTATTTGTGCTAATTATGGGTGTTAGAATAAAGTTGTGTCTAAGGGTAGAAAAAGGAAAGGAGGATATAGTTTGGACAGAT
>CAYOJI010000042.1:0-16880 GCA_964404225.1 uncultured Nitrospiraceae bacterium | reverse complement strand
CATTAGAATTTATTAGTATCTGCCCTAATTTCGTCGCCATTTTTAAATTATCTAAAAAAATTTAATAAATCAGTAGCTGAAAAAATTGGATCGAAAAATTGATTTTTGAAGATATAAAGCAATTTTTCTTTTATAAAATTAATTTTATATTTCATAATGTTATATTTCATTTTTAAAGTATAGGTTTATATTATAGAAAAGTCAATACATGATCTTTTACATCCATAATAGCAAAAAAAATCAAGATTATTTCGTAATCCAAATCACAGATTTATAGCAGAAATCTCTACACATCTTTATTTGCAATTTAAGAAAATATCTTGTATTTTAAAAATAAATCATTATGAATCCTAACAGAAATTTACCAACAACAGCAGATATCGAAAGGGCTGAAAGATTAAGGGAAATCCTTATGGATTTACAGGAAATTAATGAAATAATACCTGTAATCGTCGAAGGTAAAAAGGATGCCTCTGCTTTACGAAAACTTGGATTACAAGGCGAAATTATAACACTGCATAATGGAAAAAGTCTTTATGATTTCTGTGTAGAAATATTAGACAGGTTCAGTAGAGTAATAATTTTAGTTGACTGGGACAGAAAAGGAGAGAATCTTAATAAAACTTTATCTGCTCATCTTGAAGGTCATTGGGAAGAATTTGCACATTTTAGGGAAATTATCAAATTACTCTGTCAAAAAGATATCAATGATGTTGAGGGAATCCCAAAATTACTAAAGAGACTCGAAGGAAATGAAGGACATTGGCAATAAGGGCGAAGACCTTGCTGTAAAATTTCTTAGACAGAAAGGGTACTTGATCGTGGAAAAAAATTTTAAAACTAAATTTGGTGAGATAGATATTATTGCAAAAGACAATAATACAATTGTCTTCGTAGAAGTTAAAACAAGAACAAATGACTACTTCGGTTATCCCTTTGAGGCTGTAGATGAAAGAAAAAGGATGAAACTTAAAAATCTCGCCTTAATCTTCATGAAAAAGTACAATAAAGAATTCCCTATTCGGTTTGATATTGTAAGTATTTTATTCATGTCCAATGGAAATAAAAAAATAGAACATATTAAAGATGCTTTTGAGGTTTAAGGTTTTTTAAAATACAAAATTTTTAGGATAGAATACTTATTTAAAGAGGTTTTTGTTTTCTCTAATCACTTGGTTGAATTTTTTTTCCCAATTCCATGCTGTTTTAATAATGTATTCCAGATTGTCATACTTAGGAAACCACCCTAATTCCTTTTTTATCTTCGAAGAGTCAGCGATCAATATAGGTGGGTCTCCTAATCTTCTTTCTGCGTTTTTCACAGGAAAGTCAATACCTGTTACTTCTTTAACTTTTCTGACAACTTCTTTTACAGAATATCCGTGACCATATCCACAGTTATAAACCTTACTCTTTTGTTCCGAGAAAAGATATTCAAGGGCAAGAATATGTACATCTGCAAGATCATCAACATGTATATAGTCTCTTACACAGGTTCCATCTGGGGTAGGATAATCGGTCCCGTATACATCAAGATACTCCCTTAATCCAAGAGCAGTTCTGAGTGAAACAGTAATTAAATGTGTCGCATCTTTTCTTGCTTGTCCAATCCGTGAAAGTGGATCTGCACCTGCTACATTAAAATACCTGAGGGATATATATCTCAAATTACTAATTGAGCTCACGTCCTTCAATGTCTGCTCTACCATAACCTTCGAAAACCCATAAGGATTTATCGGTAAAAGGGGAGCATCCTCATTAACAGGAATTTTTTCAGGTATACCATATACTGCTGCTGTTGAAGAAAATACAAAATTATTTACCTTGTATTTTAAGCACGTCTCAATAAGATTTAGAGCGTTTACAAAATTATTTTTATAATACTTAAGTGGTTCACGAATTGATTCGTCTACGACAACGAAAGCAGCCATATGAATAACTGCATCAAACCTCTCTTTTTCAAATATCGAATCAAGATACGCTCTATCCGCAAGATCTCCTTTAATCAGTTTTCCATAAAGAACTGCCCACTCGTAACCATACGAAAGGTTGTCATATACAACTATTTCATATCCTCTTTCTCCAAGTGTCTTTACTATGTGACTGCCAATATATCCTGCTCCACCTGTGACCAATACTTTCATTTTCTTTATACTTTGTTAACCCAAAAATTCAACATTCAACTACCCAGCTTAAGATTTTAAGCAAAAGTTAAATACCGTAAAAAGCAAGCGTTGGAAATGAATTTTTCATTCTAAAAACAAAAACGGAAAGCAAAGGCTCAAGGCTTCACTCTCCGTTTCCATTGAATTCTTTAATTATGTGGCTTGTGGTTTACTTTTTTTATCGGTCTTCTCCCCTTTTGCTTTCTTAATACTCTCATAATCGATAAACTCTAATATAGCAAGTGGCGCCGCATCTTTAACCCTGTTTCTCGTCTGAATAATCCTTAAATATCCACCATTCCTTCCAGCAAATCTTGGTGCGATCTCACTAAACAGTTTTGCAACATTAGCTCTATTAGAGAGATAAGAAAAGGCAAGTCGTTTTGAATGAAGATCACCCTTAATACCCAAGGTGACCATCTTTTCAGCGATTCTTTTAACTTCTTTAGCTTTTGCCACTGTAGTTTCTATTTTTTCATATTTTAAAAGAGAATTTACAAGTCCCCTTAAGAGTGCCTTCCTCTGATTTGCTGGTCTGCTAAATAATCTTCCATCAACCCTGTGACGCATCTTTATCTATCCCTCCTGTCTGTGAGACTACTTGTCTGTTAAGTGCATCGAGGTCAACTCTCATACCAAGGCGGAGACCCATGCCATGCAAAATTTCCTTTATTTCATTTAAAGACTTGCGTCCAAAATTTTTTGTCCTTAACATCTCTTGTTCCGTCTTTTGGACAAGATCAGCTATAGTCTTAATATTAGCATTTTTTAGACAATTATATGATCTAACCGAAAGCTCAAGTTCATCGACACTTTTAAGTAGATTATGATTAAAAATAGGATTTTCACTTTGTTGGATGGTAGCTGAAACCTCTGACTCAGGTTGAGGAAAAATCACGGGTTGCTCCTCGTCTTCATCTAATAAAAAAAGATTCAAATGTTCTATAATAATAGCTGCTGCACGCGAAACGGCTTTCTCAGGAGTAATACTACCATCTGTCCATATCTCCATTATAAGTCTGTCATAGTCGGTTGCTCTTCCAACCCTTGCTTTCTCTACTATAAAATTGACTTTTTTTATCGGCGTAAAGGTTGAATCTACCGCAATCATATCCACAGGTAAATCTTCCTCTTTGTTTAACTCAGCTGGTACATATCCCCTACCTTTCTTGATACGCATTTCAACCTCGAATGAAGAGTCTTTATCTAAAGTTGCTATAAGTTGATCCGGATTTAGAACCTCAAAAGAGGCATCGCCCTGTATATCATGTCCTGTAACAGTTTTTGGCCCTTTTGCCTTGATCGTAGCACTCTTGACACCATCAGAATAAACTTTAAATCTGAGTTTCTTAATATTTAGGATAATATCAACAACATCCTCTTTTACACCTTTTATTGTTGAAAATTCATGGAGTGCTCCGGGTATTCGAATTGCTGTTACAGCAGCGCCCTCAAGAGAAGAAAGTAAAACCCTTCTTAATGCATTACCCAGCGTTGTTCCATAACCTCTTTCTAAGGGCTCGGCTATTAATTTCCCATATGTATTAGTTAATGTTTCTTCATCAAACCTTATAATCTCAGGAAATTGAAAATCCATTCTTTTCAGGTCCATAAGGCCTCCTCAATAAAAATTCCCTCTCACCTCCTAAGGGGAATTCTTCTAATGTAAGAATTATTTTTAATTTCTCCCTCAAACTGCTATAAGCTGAGGGAAATAGTTTCACTTGTTTAATTTTCACGGTATTAAATTCTATGATTTAAAATAATTTATATAAACTAATACTCATTTTGATTTGTTTAGAATCCGATCTCTTATCACTAAAAATTTACTAAAAAGATTTTTACTTTGAGTACAATTCAACAATAAGCTGTTCCTGAACAGGAAGTTGTATCTCTTCACGAGACGGGATATGTAAAACTTTGCCTTTTAAGTTTGAGCTATCTACTTCAACCCAAGAGGGTAATCCTCTATGTTCACTCTTTGAAATACTGTCGAGAATATCTGAAATACTCTTGCTTGATTCCTTTACTTCGATTAAATCACCAGCTTTCACTAAAAATGATGGTATATTAACCTTTCTACCGTTTACAAGAATATGACCATGTCCAACGAGTTGTCTCGCTTTTCTACGATTAGGTGCAAATCCCATTCGATAAACTACGTTGTCGAGTCGTCTCTCGATAAGTTGAAGAAGTGTCTCACCTGTAACTCCTCTCTTTCTCGACGCCTCCATAAAGTATCTTCTAAACTGTCTCTCAAGAATTCCATACATCCTTCTAACCTTCTGTTTTTCTCTTAATTGCAAACCATAATCTGATAATTTTTTATATCCCTGCCCATGCTCTCCAGGGGGATACCTTCTTCTTTCAACAGCACACTTATCTGTATAACATCTGTCACCTTTAAGGAATAATTTTTCTCCCTCTCTTCTGCAAATTCTACATAACGGACCTATATACCTTGCCATCTCTTTTATACCCTCCTTCTCTTTGGAGGTCTACACCCATTATGTGGTACAGGGGTAACATCTTTTATAAGATTGATCTCTAATCCTGCAGCCTGAAGGGCTCGAATTGCAGACTCTCTACCTGCACCAGGACCTTTGACAAATATATCAATCTGCTTCATGCCCAAATCCATAGCCTTTTTTGCTGCTGCAGCAGCCGCCATCTGCGCAGCATAAGGTGTTCCTTTTCTTGAACCTTTAAAACCTAAATTCCCAGCACTCGCCCATGTAATAACATCTCCATTTGGATCAGTTATTGTTACTATAGTATTATTAAAAGTCGCTTGAATATGTGCTATCCCATAATTTATATTTTTTTTATCCTTTTTTACTCCCTTTTTTCTCTGCGCCATTGTTATGCCTCTTTCTTTTTACCCACAACAGCTTTTCTTGGACCTTTGCGGGTTCTTGCGTTAGTCCTTGTCCTCTGTCCTCTAACAGGAAGCCCCAAACGATGCCTCAATCCTCTGTAACTACCTATGTCAATAAGCCTCTTTATATTCATTGAAATATCGCGTCTAAGGTCACCCTCAACCTTATAATCTCTTTCTATAACATTTCTTATCTTAACTATTTCTTCATCCGTGAGATCCTTTACCCTTGTATTAGGATTAATTTTGGTCTCTGATAATATTTTGTTAGAAAGAGATCTGCCTATCCCGAATATCCTTGTTAACCCTATCTCAACTCTTTCATTCTTTGGTAAATCAACACCTGCAATTCTTGCCATGCATCCTCCATCAATCCTAAAATTCTAACTTCTAAATCTAATAGTTTAACATCTTAACTTGTTTAGAACTTAGATTTAGGATTTAAAATTTGTTCCGAGTTTATCCTTGTCTCTGTTTATGTCTTGGGTTTTCACAAATAACCCTTATTACCCCTTTCCTTTTAACGATTTTACATTTAGCACATATTGGCTTAACAGATGAACGAACTTTCATTATAAACTCCGTTTAACTATCTTTATTTGTATCTATAAGTTATTCTACCTTTTGTAAGATCATAAGGGGAAAGTTCAACAATAACCCTATCTCCCGGCAAAATCTTTATAAAATGCATCCTCATCTTCCCTGAAACATAAGCAAGAACAACCTGGCCATTTTCGAGCTCAACCTTAAACATAGCATTTGGAAGAGTCTCGATAATTTTACCCTCCACTTCTATATTATCTTCTTTTGGCATTAACCAAACATTATACTTTATTTAATTAATTTTAGTCAATATTACTGGTTCATCCTCGGTTACTAGAATCGTATGCTCATAATGTGCTGATAACTTACCATCAACAGTTACTGCTGTCCACCCATCATCAAGTATTAAGACCTCATAACTTCCTTCATTTACCATTGTTTCGATTGCAAGAGTCATCCCTGGCTTCAGCCTGGGTCCACGATTTGGGGGTCCAAAATTTGGTATTTGAGGGTCTTCGTGTAATTCCTTGCCTATCCCATGACCCACAAATGCCCTTACTACTGAGAAACCATTATTTTCAACATATGTTTGAATGGCGTGTGAGATGTCAGAAATCCGATTTCCGGTCACCGCCTTTCCTATTCCAATATATAAAGCTTCTTTAGTTACATTTAGTAATTTTTCAACGTTTGGATTAACCTTACCTACAGGAAAAGTATATGCACCATCGCCATAATACCCATCTTTTTTTACTCCGATATCTATTCCAATTATATCGCCCTCTTTTAATACTCTGTTAGAAGGTATACCGTGTATAACCTCATTGTTCAACGATGTACATATACTTGCGGGGAACCCCCTATACCCTTTAAAAGCTGGAATAGCATTATTATTTCTTATAAAAGTGTCTGCCATAATTTCTATTTCCTTAGTTGTAATTCCGGGTTTAATCTTATCCCTAAGATATTCAAGCGTCTTTGCAACAATCATACAGGATTTTGCCATCTTTTCTATCTCTTCAGGTGATTTTAAAATAATCATCTTTAGGAAAAATTTTTAATTAGAATCGGCTTTAAATTTAACCTCTCCTACCCCTAATCCTACCTTTTTTAAGAAAACCTTCGTAAGAACGTGTAATTAAATGCGACTCTATCTGTGAAACAGTATCAAGGGAAACACCCACTGCAATTAATAAAGAAGTCCCCCCAAAATAAAAAGGTACTCGAAATTTTTGAATAAGTATTTCGGGTATAATACATATGATTGCGAGATAAATAGCTCCCACAAAGGTCAATCTACTCAGAACCCTATAAATATATTCTGAAGTTTTTTGACCTGGTCTTATGCCCGGTATGAAACCTCCGTACTTCTTAAGATTATCGGCAATATCAACAGGATTATAAATGATCGCAGTATAGAAATAAGAAAAGAAAAATATCATACCTATATAAAGAATAGTGTATAAAATAGTACCAGGAGAAAGCTGCCTAGCAACATCCTGTACCCAAGGTATTGCTATAAAACCCGCTACAGTTGCAGGGAACATTATAATAGAAGATGCAAATATTGGAGGTATTACACCTGCGGTATTGATCTTAAGTGGTAAATGTGTACTTTGCCCCCCGTACACCTTGCGACCAACAACTCGTTTTGCATATTGAACAGGAATTTTTCTCTGTCCACGTTCTATATATATTATTGCACCAACTACACCTACCATCATCACTACAAGAAAGATAACGAAAAATATAGATAATTCTCCAGCCTGTACCAATCTGATAGTACTTATCACAGCATTTGGGAATCTTGCAACAATACCAGCAAATATTATTAAAGATATTCCATTACCTATTCCTCTCTCGGTAATTTGTTCTCCTAGCCACATTAAAAAAACTGTTCCTGATGTTAAAGTAATCATCGTCATTAATCTAAAAGACCAGCCCGGATGCTGAACAAATGCTCCACCTGCCATTCCTTCAAGACCCGCAGCAATACCAAAAGACTGAATTGCACTAATGATGACCGTACCATATCTGGTATATCTTACGATCTTTTTTCTTCCGGCTTCGCCCTCTTTTGCAAGCTTCCCTATTGCTGGAATTACTACAGTAAGTAATTGCATTATTATAGAAGCACTTATGTAAGGCATTATACCAAGTGCAAATATGGTTACACGCGACAGGGCACCACCTGAAAACATATCAAAAAAACCCATAAGTGCCCCGCCTCTTTCAGTGAGAAATTTACTTAATTCTTCTCCGTTAATTCCAGGCGTAGGGATATGAGCACCTATTCTATATACTGCAAGTAAAGCAAGAGTGAAAAGAACCCTGCTTTTAAGTTCCGCAATCTTAAAAATATTCTGGAAGCTTGAAAGGATGCCCATTTAAATTAAATTCTAATAACCAAACTTAAATTATTATAAAATAATCACTTAATAATCTACAGATGTCGATAACTCCTAACTTTAATCATAAATCTGCTTCATTGGTTAAGTAATTCCCACTTACCACCTGCTGCTGTTATCTTGGCTAATGCAGAAGCACTGAAAGCATCTGCCTTTATTGTTAATGGTCTTTGTAATTCACCTTCTCCGAGAATTTTCAGACCATCTTTTAAATTCTTGATAATACCCTTCTCCAAAAGTATATCGGGTGTTATTATATTCAGTCCCTCAATTTTGTTTATATCTCTAAGATTAACGATTGCATATTCTTTCGTGAATCTATTTTTAAATCCTCTTTTCGGAAGTCTCCTTTGCAAAGGCATTTGGCCACCTTCAAATCCAGGACCTTTTGTACCCCCTGACCGAGCCTTTTGTCCTTTATGTCCTTTACAAGAAGTCTTCCCATGTCCTGAACCCGGACCTCTACCAACCCTCTTCTTTTTTTTTCTTTTTACAGCTGGTTTTAAATCTTCTATCTTCATGAAGCCTCCTGATTTTCTTCTTCTACTTTTCCTCTCATCTTCATAACAATCTCTGGATCTTTAAGACTTAATAATCCATTAAGGGTTGCCTTTACAGAATTAAAAGGATTATGACTCCTTATTGATTTAGCTACAACATTTTGAACACCAGCTACTTCTAAAAGCGCTCTAACGGCTCCACCGGCAATTATTCCTGTTCCTTTTGTTGCAGGATTAATAACTACAGTGCCAGACCCAAATTTGCCAATAACCCTATGGGGTATCGTCCCATCCTTTATAGGAAATCTTATAAGTGACTTTTTTGCTTGTTCTATCGCTTTTCTTATAGCCTCTGGAACTTCAGATGCCTTGCCCTTTCCAATGCCAACGGTTCCCTCTCCATCTCCAACAACGACTAATGCTGTAAAAGAAAATCTTCTTCCTCCTTTTACTACCTTTGCGACTCGGTTAATATAAACAACTTTATCTTTTAAATTAAGGCCATCAGGGTTAATCTTCTCCACAAAACCTCCTAAAATTCTAATCCTGCCTCTCTCGCGGCGTCTGCCAAGGCTTTAATGCTTCCATGATAAAGATAGCCACTTCTATCAAAAACTACTTTCTTGATACCTTTTTCCAAGGCTCTCTTGGCTATAAGTTCACCAACCTTTCTTGCCATCTTTATGTTTCCTTTATGTCCTTTTTCATCTTTGAATTCCTTATCAAGCGTCGAAGCACTTACAATAGTGTGTCCTTTAGAGTCATCTATTAACTGGGCATATATATGATTAAGACTCTTATAAACAGAGAGCCTCAATCTTTCTGGTGTACCTGAAATCTTTTTTCTTATACGAATATGACGTCTTTTTCTTGCGTCTTGTTTGGTTTCTCTCAAAATTTCTCCTCCAGCTCAGGAAAAAATCATCAAATAATACATAAATTTATTTTAAGTTGCTACTTTTTCCCAGCTTTTCCAACCTTTAGTTTAAGCCTTTCTCCGGCATATCTAATACCTTTGCCTTTATATGAATCAGGAAGCCTTAAACTCTTTAAACTTGCGGCTATGTGACCTATCTTTTGCTTATCTATCCCTGTAAGGGTTATCTGAGTTTGTTTTTGATCGACTGTAGCATCTATCCCCTCTGGTAAAGGAAATTCAACTGGATGTGAGTATCCCAGAGACAAAAGTATTTTTCTGCCTGATACCTGAGCCTTATAGCCTACTCCAACAATCTCAAGCACCTTTTGATATCCTTTTGAAACACCTATTACCATATTATTGATGTAACTTCTGGCAAGTCCATGAAGTGCTTTATCGACTTTTGAATCTCCACTCTTGTCAACTTTGATAATTCCATTATTTAAAGAGACCTTAATTCTTTCAGGATATTTCCAGCTCAACTCACCTTTGGGCCCTCTTACTACTATTATGCCGTCTTTTATTTCGACATTAACCTGTTCCGGTATTTCTATCGGCTTCTTACCAATTCTTGACATCTTTTAAGTAGTCTCCTTTGGATTGGTCACTTTTAACTTTATTTACCATATATAGCACAAAACCTCTCCTCCAACGCCTTCATTTCGGCATGCTTTGTCAGTTAAAATACCTTTCGAGGTTGTAATAATTGCTATACCAAGCCCTCCCATTACCTTAGGAATCTCTTTTCTACCCACATATACCCGACGGCCTGGCTTACTTACACGCTTAAGCCCTGAAATTACGCTTTCATTGTCTATGTATTTAAAAATTATTCTGAGTATTCCTTGTTTTCTGTCCTTTAAAACCTTATATGCCTTAATAAATCCTTCTTCCTTCATTATCTTTGCTATCTCTAATCTCATTTTTGAAAGGGGCATATCAACCTTTTCTGCCTTGATGCGGATAGCATTCCGTATTCTTGTCAACATATCTGCAATTGGATCAGTTAACATCAAACCTCCTACAATTTTACCAGCTTGCTTTCTTTACGCCTGGGATTTGCCCTTGGAGCGCAAGAGTTCTAAAACAAATCCTACACATTCCAAAATCACGAAGATAAGCCCTTGGTCGCCCACATATTTTACATCTATTATGCGCTCTTACCTTAAATTTTGGAGGCCTCTTAGCCTTCACCATCATACAAATCTTTGCCATTATTACTCCTAAATCAATTCAATGTATTTTAAATACTCTTCCTATATAAACTGGCACCCACAGATATTATTCAGTTCCTGAATGGCATCCCAAAATGTCGAAGAAGAGCCTTACTTTCTTGGTCTGTCTTCGCATTCGTACATATTGTAATATCAAGCCCATGAACCATTTCAACCTTGTCATAATCTATCTCAGGAAATATAAACTGTTCTTTAAGCCCCAAGGAATAATTACCTCTGCCATCAAATGATTTACCTGAAACCCCCTTAAAATCTCTAATCCTTGGTAAAGCTATACTAATAAGTCTATCTAAAAATTCATACATCCTGTTACCCCTCAATGTTACCTTACAGCCTATTGGTGTACCCTTTCTTAACTTAAAAGCAGCTATAGATTTTTTTGCCTTAGTTACCACTGCTTTCTGTCCCGTTATCATTGCGAGCTCTTTCTGAACGGCATCGAGAAGTTTAATATTCTGGACTGCTTCACCGAGTCCTACATTAAGGACTATTTTTTCAAGTCTGGGTACCTGCATTATATTTTTATATGAAAACTCTCTCATCATATTAGGAATAATTTCTTTTATATATTTTTCTTTAAGCCTCGGTAACATTAATTAATCTATTACCTCCCCACACTTTTTACAGGTTCTAACCTTCTTACCATCCCCTAATAGAGTATTCCCTATCCTTGTCGGCTTATCACATTTAGGACAGATTAACATTACATTGGATATATGAAGTGGTGCTTCTTTCTCGATTATGCCGCCTTGAGTATATTTTCTTGAAGGCTTCATGTGCTTTTTGATAATATTGACTTTCTCTATAATAAGCCTGCTTTTTGAAGGCGAAACAGAAAGAACCCTTCCCCTCTTTCCCTTCTCTTTACCAGTAATTACCAAAACAGTGTCATTCTTTTTTATTCCTAAACCCATGTTTCTCCTATAATACTTCTGGAGCCAGTGAGATTATCTTTGTAAATTCTTTCCATCTCAACTCCCTTGCTACTGGCCCAAATATTCTTGTGCCTATGGGCTCACCTTGTGCATTTATGAGTACCACTGCATTTTGATCAAAACGAATATACGAACCATCAGGCCTTCTTTGTTCTTTTTTTGTTCTCACGACCACAGCCTTTGCAACCGTGCCTTTTTTAATGTTACTTTCTGGCAATGCCTCTTTTATGCTCACAACTACAATGTCCCCAAGCCTTGCATATTTTTTATGAAATCCACCCAATACCTTTATACATTGTACCTTTTTAGCGCCTGAATTATCTGCAACTTCAAGCATACTCCTCAACTGAATCATCCTTAATCTCTCCAATCAAAACTAATCTATTACTATCCACCTCTTATCTTTACTGAGAGGTCTTGTCTCTAAAATCTTTACAGTATCTCCAATTTTGCATTTATTTTTTTCATCATGTGCCTTAAAATTTGTCACACGTTTTACGGTCTTCTTATACTTCGGATGTTGAAAGAGCCTTGTTACTGCAACAACAACCGTCTTATCCATCTTGTTACTGACGACCTTGCCTATATAAATCTTCTTTGCCACTTATTCCTCTCTTTTAAGAAATCTTTAATTTTTCGCCTTCATTTTTTCAGTCTTTATAGTCAATATCCTTGCTATATCTTTTCTCACAGCATAGATACGTTTAGGATTTTCTATTTCACCTGTAGCTTGTTGAAATCTTAAATTAAATAATTCCTTTCTGAGCTCCTTCTCTTTTTGATTTAATTCATCAATCGTCAGAGCCCTCAATTCAGAAGGTTTCATAAAACCTCCTCGTCTCTTTTAACAAATTTGGTAGCCACTGGAAGTTTATGTGAGGCAAGCCGCAGGGCCTCCTTAGCAACTGCTTCACTTACTCCTGACATTTCATAAAGTATTCTTCCCGGTTTTACAACTGCAACCCAATATTCAGGATTACCCTTTCCTTTGCCCATTCTCGTCTCAGCAGGCTTTTTCGTTATAGGTTTATCAGGAAAAATTCTTATCCACACCCTACACCCTCTCTTAGCATGCCTTGTAATAGCAATCCTTGCTGCCTCTATCTGACTACTTGATATCCATCCTGGCTCTAAAGCCTTTAAACCATATTCACCGAAGGCTACTGTGCAACCCCTATATGCCTTTCCATGCATCCTTCCTTTCTGCATTTTTCTAAATTTTACTTTCCTTCTGGTAATATGTCTCCATGATACATCCATACCTTTATACCTATCACGCCATAAGTCGTTCTTGCCTCAGCAAAACCATAGTCAATATCCGCCCTAAAAGTATGTAGTGGCACCCTACCTTCCCTGTACCACTCTGTTCTTGCTATTTCAGCCCCTGCTAGCCTTCCTGAGCAGGCAATTTTAACTCCTAATGTCCCAAATCTTAAAGCAGAAGCTACTGATTTCTTCATTGCCCTTCTGAAAGCAACCCTCTTTTCTAATTGAAGAGCTATATTTTCTGCAACAAGCTGAGCATTAACTTCTGGCTTCCTAATTTCTTTTATATCTATTGAAATCTCTTTCCCTGTTATTTCCTTCAACTCTTTTCTAAGTTTTTCTACCTCTGCACCCTTTTTGCCAATAATTATTCCTGGTCTTGCTGTATGAATAATAATTCTTATATTTTGGCCTGTTCTCTCTATTTCAATCTTAGGCACGCCAGCATGATAAAGTCTTTGCTTTAAATTTCTCCTTATTTCAATATCTTCAAGAAGTTGTTCGCTATAGCCTCTTTTTGCATACCATCTCGAATCCCAAGTTTTAATTATCCCTATTCGATTACCTATTGGGTGTGTTTTCTGCCCCACGCTCTACCCCCCCTCTCATTCCTCCGATAAGACCAATGTTATATGACAAGTTCTTTTTTTAATGATATTCGCTCTACCCATAGCCCGTGGCTCAACCCGTTTCATTGTAGGACCTTGATCTACATAAGCCTTTACTATCTTCATAGTTTCAGGATTAAGAGCCTTTTTCTGTTCAGCATTTGCCATTGCCGACTTTAAAAGCTTCTCAACAAATCTTGCACCTCTGTATGGCATAAATTTAAGAAAAATCAAAGCATCACCTGCACTTTTATATCTAATAAGATTTACTACCCTACGAGCTTTTCTCGGGGTAATTCTTGCATATTTTAAAACGGCTCTTGCTTCCATTGAACACCCTACCCTTTAGCAGACCCTTTTTCAGAGCCTGCGTGACCCTTAAAAGTTCTTGTTGGTGCAAATTCACCAAGTTTATGTCCCACCATATTTTCTGTTACATATACGGGAATAAACTTCTTACCATTATGAACAGCGAAAGTAAATCCGATAAACTCAGGAATTATAGTTGAACGCCGAGACCACGTTTTAATGAGTTTCTTTTCTCCACTATCTATCATAGCCCTAACTTTTTTTAAAAGCTTTTCATCAACAAATGGACCTTTTTTTAGAGAGCGCGACAATTATTTCCTCCTTTTTATAATAAATCTATCAGTTCTCTTGTTCCTTCTTGTTTTAACTCCCTCTGGCTTTCCCCATGGCGTACACGCTGGTCTTCCTCCTGATGACTTACCCTCGCCTCCACCAAGTGGGTGATCAATCGGATTCATTGCGACTCCTCGAACATGGGGTCTTATTCCAAGCCATCTCCTCCTCCCAGCTTTACCATATGATATATTTTCATGATCAGGATTGCTAACCTGTCCAATAGTAGCCATACAATTTGCTGGTATCAATCTAACCTCACCCGATGAAAGTTTTACCTGTACGTAATCATCCTCTTTTGCTATCAATTGTGCTGATGTTCCAGCGCTTCTCACGAGTTTCGCGCCTTCCCCTGGCCGTAATTCTATATTATGTATGAATGTTCCGAGAGGAATGTTACTCAGTGGCAGGGCATTCCCTATTTTTATCTCAGCGTCTTTCCCAGAAACAACCTCATCACCTACCTTAAGTTCGGCAGGTGCAATTATATATCTTCTTTCTCCGTCAATATATTTAAGTAGTGCAATTCTGGCCGACCTATTAGGATCATATTCTATTGTTTCAACCTTTGCAGGAATACCTATTTTATCTCTTTTAAAATCGATAATCCTATAGGCAACTTTATTACCGCCACCTCTATGCCATGCTGTTATTCTCCCATTATTATTTCTGCCAACACTCTTCTTTAAGGATTTCAGCAATGGCTTATAAGGTTCCTTAATGGTTATTTCTCCAAAGTCAGAAACCGTCTGAAATCTTCTACCCGGCGATGTAGGATTAAATTTTTTTATTCCCATTATACTCCTTCAATAAAATCGAGTTTTTCGCCTTTCTTAAGGGTAACAATCGCCTTTTTTCTATCAGGCTTTTTACCCAGTGACCTTCCAAATCTTTTCCATTTTCCCGACACGTTGATCGTAGCAATTTTTTCTACTTTTACATTAAAAATTTCTTCTATAGCTTTTTTTATTTCAATTTTATTAGCATCTTTAGACACCTCTACGAGTATCTTATTTTCTGACTCCTTAATATAGCTTCCTTTTTCCGTAAAAAGTGGTCTTTTGATTACAGAATAAATATCCTTCATACTTCCTTACTTCCCTCTATTTTTGTAACCGCCTCTTTTGTCAAAAGAAGTATCTCATGAGTAAGAACATCGTATATATTAAGATCATCAGCCCTTGTAACATTAACATTCGGTATGTTTCTTGCCGATAGTAAAATATTATCATCTCTTTCAGGTACCACTATAAGTACTCTCTTATCTATAAGGCTTAGATTTTTTAATATAGTTATCATTTCCTTTGTCTTTGGTTTTTCAATAGATAGATCATTTATTACAACAATCTCTCCGTCATTAAGCTTTTTGCTAAGGACACCTATTAAAGCAAACCTTTTCTTTTTTTTAGGTAATTTATAAGAATAATCTCTTGGTTGAGGACCAAATACAATACCTCCGCCTTTCCATAAGGGAGAACGGATACTACCTGCCCTGGCTCTACCTGTATGCTTCTGTCTCCAAGGTTTTTTCCCTCCACCACTGACTAATCCGCGCGTCTTTGTAGCATGTGTCCCTTGCCTCTGATTTGCAAGAAAATTGACTACAACCTCATGCATAAGGCTTTCTTTCACTTTAACACCAAAAACATCGTTACTCAGATTGATCTTTTCAACCATATTATTATTCTTATCCCTTACCTCTAATTCAGGCATATTAATTAATCTTCCTTTTTTATCTCCAGTAAAGAACCTTTGGCACCAGGAACCGCTCCTTTTATCAAAATCAGATTCTGATCAGATCTGATATCAACAATCTCAAGATTCCTTACAGTTACTCGTTCTGATCCCATGTGACCAGGAAGTTTTTTATTTTTCCAGACTCTTGAAGGAAATGAGCTTGCACCTATTGAACCAGGTGCACGATTAAACATTGAACCGTGTGAACCCGGACCTCCTGCGAAATGATGTCTCTTCATAACTCCCTGAAATCCTTTCCCTTTTGAAGTCCCAGAAACTGAAACTTTATCTCCTTTAGAAAAATTTTCTACAGTTATAAATTCACCAACTTTCAATCCTTTCATCGGAAACTCTTTTAGTATCCTATAAGGCTTTATTCCTAATCTCTTAAAAATTCCTAATGTTGGTTTATTTAATTTTTTCTCTTTAGTTTCTAAAAAACCTAATTTAACCGCTTCGTATCCATCTTTTTCAAAAGTCTTTACCTGAACCACGCAACAAGGACCTGCTTCAATTATGGTTACAGGACATACCTCGCCCCTCTCTGTAAATATCTGTGTCATACCGAGTTTCTTACCTAATATTCCTATCACTTCTTCTCCAAAAATATACTATAAAAATTTCTAATTAAATTTTAGATTAGGTATAAAAATTAGCTTATAATTTTATCTCTACATCTACCCCTGCTGCAAGTTCCAATTTCATAAGAGCATCAATAGTTTGGGGAGTTGGATCAACTATGTCTATTAATCTCTTATGCGTCCTGATCTCAAACTGTTCTCTTGACTTCTTATCCACATGAGGAGAACGCAGAACTGTTATCCTGCTTATTCTCGTTGGTAAAGGTATAGGGCCTGATATCCTTGCACCTGTTCTTTGCACAGTATCCACTATCTCTTTTACTGAACGATCTAGTATCCTATGATCATAACCTTTCAATTTTATTCTTATCTTCTGATTCACTTTCTTCTCACTTAATCTTTAAACATAAGATTTCTTACTCCAGTATCTCTGTAACAACACCAGCACCAACAGTCCTTCCGC
>CAYOJI010000041.1:0-17540 GCA_964404225.1 uncultured Nitrospiraceae bacterium | reverse complement strand
TTAAATGTCCAACAATGATTTTTACAAATAGTCCACAAATGATTTTTACGTAACAGAAAAAAGTGCGATATGGAAGCATAACCAATTTCGTGATATACAAGTCTGGAGAAATGCCCTTTCGCTTAATAAACAAAATCTCTGACCAATCTAAGGCTTTGTCGCTCGAATTTGCAAACTCGCCCCGAAAGTATTCGGGGCTCAAACAGTGCAAATTCGCCCTTTCAGGGACGCTCCTTTCGCCAAGATTGGTTACCAGAGATTTTGTAAAGTCGCTCAAGGGCAATTCTCCAGCATAGAAAATATTTCATCACGGAAAAGTTATGCTTCCGTGCGATATTGTAGTTACAAAGGACTTTAGGGTGTATCAGCGATATTCATGTGCCTTATAATTTTGCCTTTACACATATAAATAACCATTTCTGCTATATTCGTTGCATGATCTGCTATCCTTTCTAAATACTTTGCTACATAAGTCCTTTTTACTGCGATAGGAATTATATTTGGATCTTTAACCATCAATTCTAATAACTCCCGAAAATTCGTTTCAGTCAATTCATCGACTTTGTCATCCTTCCTTATAACTTCATAAGGCAATCTTGTACAGCCTGCAACAAAGGCATCCAGTGCATCCCTTACCATCTCTTGGGTAATCTCGGCCATCTTAGGTATATTGACAAATGGCTTTAATAGTGGTTCTTGATTTAGTTCTAACGCCCTCTCGGCAATATTCTCAGCAAGATCACCCATTCTTTCAAGGTCTGTCGTGATCTTCATGGCAGTCGTAATAAATCTTAGGTCACTTGCTACAGGTTGTCTAAGAGCAATAAGCCTAATACATTCTTCGTCTATCTTTACTTCAAGTGCATTTATCAAATGATCCCTTTTAATAACTTCTTTTGCAAGTTCACTATCACGCTCAACAAGTGATCTAACAGAATCACGGATTGCTGTCTCAACCATTGACCCAAGTCTTAAAATCTCTTCTCTCAGCGACTTTAATTCTTCATCAAAAATAGCCATTAACCAAATCTCCCCGTAATATACTCCTCTGTCAGCTTATTTTGAGGATTAACAAATATTTTATCAGTATCCCCAAATTCAATCAATTCACCTAAATACATAAAAGCAGTATAATTTGATATCCGAGCTGCCTGTTGCATATTATGAGTTACAATAACGATGGTGATAGTTTTCTGTAGCTCCTTTAATAGGTTTTCAATATTTGCTGTTGATATAGGATCCAAAGCCGAAGTAGGCTCGTCAAATAAAAGAACCTCTGGTTCCTGTGCAAGAGATCTTGCAATACATAATCTTTGCATCTGACCTCCGGAAAGACTCATTCCTGAGTCACGGAGTTTATCCTTAACCTCCTTCCATAAATCAGCCCTAATAAGAGCATTTTCAACAATCTCATCTAGTTTACTCTTTTTCTTTATACCTCTTATTCTTGGACCATATGCAACATTTTCATAAATAGAACTCGGAAAAGGATTTGGTTTTTGAAAAACCATGCCTACTTTTTTTCTGAGCTCTATAACATCTGTATTTTTGTCATAGATATTTATCCCTTTAAAAAATACCTTGCCCTCAACCCTTGAATTGATAATAAGGTCATTCATTCTGTTTAAAGATCTTAAGAGAGTTGATTTCCCACATCCTGAAGGTCCTATTATCGCAGTAATCTTATTAACTTCGATATTAAGTGTTACATTTGAAACCGCTTTGAAATCACCATAATAGACACTAAAATCTTTTATCTCAAAAATATTCTCTACCATGCCTTTTTTCTTCTTTGCCTTGACCTCAATATTATCCCAAGCAAATTCATCCCTAAAACTAAGACGATTAATGTTAAAGCAGTACCATATTGGATAGGTCTTGTTTCGTCAATATGTGTTCCTGCAGTAGCTAAAACATAAATATGGTAAGGCAAAGCCATAACGGGTTCGAATAAAGATTTAGGAACCCCTGGAGTAAAAAAAGCAGCAGCAGTAAACATAATCGGAGCAGTCTCACCAGAGACTTTCGCAGTTCCTAATATCCCAGCTGTAAGAATGCCCGGCATTGCAGCAGGTAAGACAACCTTTCTTATAGTTTGCCATTTGGTAGCACCACAAGCAAGAGAGGCTTCTCGGAAGCTATAAGGTACAGCCTTGAGAGCCTCCTCTGAAGTTGATATTATATACGGAAGTATCATAACAGCAAGTGTTAAAGAGCCTGCTATTAAACTCATACCAAAGTTAAAGGCGACCACGAAAACCGCAAGCCCAAATAAACCAAATACAACAGATGGGACACCAGAAAGTGTATAGATAGACATCATAATAGCCTTCAAAAAGAATCCCGGTCTTGAATACTCAGACAAAAATATCGCCGTTATAACACCTATAGGTATTACTACTGTCATACATAATGTTGTAAGCAAAATTGTTCCCGCAATTACAGGGAAGATACCACCTTTTGTCATAGCATCTAAAGGAGGTTGTGTTATAAATTCCCAACTTAAGACTTTAAACCCGTTGTATGCAACAAAGAATAAGATAATCAAGAGAATTATTGCGCCTGTAAAGCCGAGTGTCCTAATTATAACAAGGAAAAAATTTTCTTTGAGATTGAATTTTTTCTTATGTATCAGCGGAATCTCATAATTGTTTTTTTCATTAGATTTCATATTTTCTCTCCTATTCTTACTGCTCTATATTTTCTGGATATAAAATCGGAGACAAGGCTTAAAAATAGTGTAATTAGGAAAAGGATAGCTCCAACGCCGAAAAGCGCGTGGTAATGGAGGCTTCTATATGGAGCCTCAGCCATCTCAGCTGCTATTGCTGCAGGCATAGGTCGGGCGGGATCAAAAATCCAGTAAGGAACTACTGCTGCTCCTCCAGCAACCATCAATACAATCATTGTTTCACCTATGATTGTACCTATCCCTAAAATTACTGCTACGCTTAAACCTGATACAGAAGCAGGAATAACAACCCTCCATATAGTTTCCCATTTATTTGCACCAAGAGAATAAGATGCTTCTCTGTAAGTACGCGGCACAGCGGTTAAGGCATCTTCTGCAATACTACAAATTATTGGTATAGCCCTAACAGTAAGCATTAAGGCTGCAGTTGAAATATTCAATCCAGATGATATGAATAATTTGTTATAACAGAATTCGGCTAATGTTGTTGAAACAAAAGGTAGATTTGTGCTCCTCAATATCTCAGGTACTTTCTCTGAAATAATAGGAGAAAGCCAATTGGAAAATATTGGTGCGATTACAACCATCCCAAAAAAACCGAGAATCACAGATGGAAAACTCGCAAGCATCTCAATTAGTGGCTTCAAAAATTCCTTGACTTTGTAATGTGCAACTTCGGCAATATATATTGCAGTTGCAAGACCTAAAGGAATAGCAAGAACAGAAGTAAGAAGTGTTACAGCAATAGTACCCATTATTAAAGGGAACATCCCAAAACTCGGGGGATCATGTGTAGGATACCATTCATTCCCAAAAATGACTTTTAAAACGCCTGCTTTATAAAAGATATAAAAAGCCTCTCTAAAAAGAAAAAAGCCTATTAATAAAAGCACTACTACTGATATAAAACCAATTGAGCTCACAATGATCTCGACAACCTTTTCTTTGGACTGCCACTTCATTGACAAATATCTATTACCCCCTTCGTTATCTAACAGGAGACCATGTTTCAAAATATAAGGGGGAACCGTAAGGCTCCCCCTCTACTTGAGAATAATTTTTATCAAATCATCTTATTTAATGCTAACATATTTGACTTCATTTACGATTTTTTGCCCCTCTTTTGACAAAACAAATTCAATAAATTTACCAATAACACCCGAAGGTTTTCCATTTGTATACATAAAAAGCGGCCGTGCAATAGGCCATGAGCCATCACGGATACTTTCGGTAGTAGCATTCTTACCATTCACTTTCAAAACCTTTATAGACTTATCTATATAACCAAAGCCGATATAACCTAATGCATATCTATTTTGGGCAACTGTCTGAACAGCCTGACCATTGGATGCGACAAGTAATGCATCAGGTCTTACCTTGTCACCCTTTAGAATCTTCTCCTCCCACACTTCATAAGTTCCTGAACTTGTATCTCTCGATACGACCGAAATGGGTCTATCTGGACCACCGACTTCTTTCCAACTCTTGATTTTCCCGTTATATATATCTCTGAGCTGCTCTGTGGTTAAATTATCAACTTTCATAGATGGATGAACAACGGGGACAATACCATCCAATGCAATCTTATGCGGTGTTAAAGTAACACCTTTTTCTTCAGCAGATTTTATCTCTTTTTCTTTTGCTTCCCTTGAGCTCGTAGCAATGTGAGTTGTTCCATCAATCAGAGCCTTGATACCTGTCCCCGAACCACTTCCAGATACATATACCCTTACACCAGGATTTTTTTTCATAAATACCTCGGCCGTCTTCTGTGCAATCGGTAAGACCGTTGTTGAACCATCAATTCTTAAATCTTCTGCATATGAAAATCCAGCAATTATGTAGATAAATAAACTTAGAAACAATACAGTTATTACTTTTTTCATTATATCCTCCTCTCTGATATTTTTAAAATACTCGTTATTTGTTACAATTTTGTTACAACTTTGTTAAATTTCTGTTACATCCCACCCCCTTCCAAGAACACAACAATTATGATAATCCAAAGTTATTAAATGTAATTTACTAAATCATAGTTGACTTTTATTTTATTAAGAAAGAACGGACATTTTTTATGACTTTTCTTTTTACAGTATTCCTGAAGTTGGAAACTAGTTGGGAAATATAACTTTTCTTGCGCTTTACATGCGTATGAAATCCACTTTATTAGATGAGGGCATTTCATTTAAATTTAGCCTTCAGGAAGAATCAGTCTTCATTTTTATTAAGACTTCTTGGAGAAACAACAATCCCACTTATTTCTTTTAATTTAGAAAGGTATATGTAACAAAATTCAAAACGCCTGCTTTTACAAATATCGAGTGTTATATACTGAATATCTTTAATTGGAAAAAGTGAAATATCACAAATAACGCCTCGCGGATATTTATGCAAGTATGGACAAAAATAGAAAGTTATTTCTGACTTCATATACTCTCCGAATAAAGAAATTACAAAAACTTCTAACAAAAACTAACTTACACACAAATATTAAGTTCTTCGCAATATTTTTGACAGAAATAAAGGGCAATTATCGAAATCTTCAGTACAGCAATAGTTTTTTTTCTTATAGCTGTCAATAAACATTAAAGAAATTGAAGCCATACATATATCAATACCTTTGTAAGGACATATTATTTCTTTTTTGTCTAATCTTGATTTAAAGGTTATAACGTTCATAAATTCACCTTTTTATAAAAGATTAACAGATCCTTGTTACATAATTATGAAATTAAAGTTAAAGATTTATGAAAAAATTTATAAAATCAGCAACTTTATTTGTAGTTTTAGCAAAAATTATCTTGACAAACCAAACTTTTAAATTATGGATAACATTAAATTAACAAAACCAAATTCTAAATTGTAAATTACAATTGTGTTATACTTTTTTCTATTAGAAAAAAGGTAGAAAAGGAGAATCAACCATAATGGAACGTGAGGTAATCGATTTTGATATTGTCTTTGTTGGGGGCGGACCTGCTAATCTAAGCAGTGCAATTCACCTGACTAATCTCATTAAGAAATATAATAAAGATATCGAGGATGGAAAAGTACAAGGCAAAAAGATTGACATCGAAGATAAAATTGTTGTTCTTGAAAAGGGTGCTTACTTCGGTGCACATAACATCTCTGGAGCGGTGCTAATTCCTAATGTGCTTTCAGAGTTGTTGCCTGACCACAAGGAGCTTGGCTGTCCTATCGATGCAGAGGTAAACAAGGAATCAATTTATTTTCTAAGCACAAAGAGAGGTATTAAAATTCCCTTTATCCCATCTTTTCTGAATAATCACGGGAATTATATTATCTCGCTCTCGAGATTTGTTAGTTGGCTTTCTAAAATTGCGGAACAAAATAAAGTTATGCTTCTTGAAGGAACTTCTGCTGTTGAAATTCTCTATAAAGGTAACAAGGTAATCGGGGTTCGGACTGATGACAAACGTCTTCAAGAAAATGGCGAATATGAAACTCCTGGCTATATTCTGAACTCCAAAGTAGTTGTGCTTGGTGAGGGAAGCAATGGCACTTTACGCAAAAGTATCATTGAAAAATTGCATCTTGATGAAGGCAGGAATCCTTCTATTTATGAAATTGGCGTAAAAGAGATCTATGAACTTAAGAATAATCCTCTTAAAAGAGGAGAATGCATCCATACCTTTGGATATCCTTTCAGAAAAGGACTTTCAGGCGGCGGATTCATTTATTGTATTTCAGAAACACAGGTTGTCATTGGACTTATAGCTCATCTAAGCTCAGAAGATCCGCAATTCGATCCGCATAAAGAGCTACAAAGATACAAACTGCATCCTTTTATTAATAATATTATTAAAGATGGAAGACCAACGCATTATGGAGCACGGACGATACCCTGCGGTGGTTATTTCTCTATACCTAAACTTACATCTGACGGAATCATGATAATTGGTGACTCTGCAAATCTTGTTGATTCACGAAAATTGAAAGGATTACATATGGCTATGAAATCTGGAATGCTTGCAGCAGAAGTTATCTTTGAGGCTTATATAAAAGATGATTTTTCAGCGAATCAGTTAATAAAGTACGAAGAAAAACTTAAAAGTAGTTGGATATACTCGGATCTCAGGAAAGGCCGTAATTTCACTCCTGCTGTTGCAATGGGGGTCCCTTTACCTGGCGGATTGTTTCTCGGCTTTCAGATAATTACCGGAGGCGCTACACCAATTGGAAATCTTAAAACAAAGCCAGATTACTCAACTACAAAGGATATGAAAAGTTTTTACGGTAGCAGGTCATCCGAACCTTTGCCAAAGGCAGATGACAAAATTATCGTGAGCAAGTTAACGGATGTCTATTTCTCTGGCACATCACATGATGAAAGACAAAGAAGCCATATTTATTTAAAAGATGAAGCCAGATGCAAAAAATGTATTGTAGAATATGGCGCATCATGCACTGTATTCTGTCCTGCCTCTGTTTATGAATTGGAAGGTGACAGGATAAGGGTAAACTTCAGTAATTGCTTACATTGTAAAACCTGTGATTTGAAATGCCCTTTCCAAAACATAGTCTGGAATTTGCCAGAAGGCGGTGGTGGTCCACGTTATACACTTCAGTAGGAATTTAGTAAGATGAAAGAAGATTAAATTTCAAAAGCGAGTTTATTTTTAAACTCCTTTCCAAAAATCATATCAATTGGATTATAATCTTTATCAAAATGGTTTTAAAAAAAAATAAATCTATTCAAAAAATAAACTCCAAGGAGAAGAAAGATTCTTTAAATCTAAGTGGTAAAGGTTTGTCTTCAAAATTATCCAATGAGATCATTACACCAAAAAAGGTGGTTTTAGATACCAGCCTCTTTGTTAATCCCGATATAAGGAAATATCTGGGGAATACTCCTACAGAAGCACTTGAAGCATTCCTCTTTTTAGCAGCTCAGATACATATACTCGAATTTTATATGCCACCTTCTGTATTTGAAGAGCTAATGCATTTTATCGATCAAAATCATATTTCGGAAGATTTACTTTTGATATTACATCAGAAACCACCCAAAAAGCATGAATTAAAAATTCCCGCTTTTATCCTTTATGAATTAATTGAAGATATAAGGACGAGGGTCAATAAAGGGTTAAGAATAGCAGAAACAGCAGTTAAAAGTCTTGAAAGGAAAGATCCAACTAAAATTATTCATGATCTTAGATGCAAATATCGTGAGGCTTTGAGGGAAGGAATAATAGATAGTAAAGAGGATGTTGACCTTTTGTTACTTGCTATGGAATTAGACGCAATTCTTGTCACCGCAGATCAGGGTCTTATAAAATGGGCTGAAAAATTGGGCATAAAATGGTTATTCCCTGAAAAATTTAAAGATTATTTGCAAGGAGCAATAAAAAAGTCTGGGCTTATTACAAAAACCCGTAAGATCTAATAGCAATATACTATTTATTCATAAATTCATGAGTTTTTTAGCTAATGCACTATTTTGTTTATTCTTGGCTTGATATAAATCGGGTATTATTCAGCCATTATTTTTCGTTTGACAGGGAAACGAACTTTAATTTAAAATTGAGTGAACGCTCATTCATTTCTACTAATTATTCCGCATGAATAATTTAAACGATATCAGGACACAAGAAAAGCGTCGCATTATACTCGATGCTGCCCTGAAAACATTTGTCAAACGTGGCTATCCTGATACAAAAGTCTCTGAAATTGCATCCCTTGCAGGTGTTGCAGAAGGCACTCTTTACAACTATTTTCGTAATAAAGAAGATATACTGTTGGCTTTATTCGACGAAAAATGGGGAGATATAATCAACGAAATAAAAAATAGAACTAAACACCTCGATAATCCAAATGATAAGCTCAAGGCAATCTTTTCAGGGGTTGTAAGGATGTTCAAAAAAGACCGCTATCTTGCTGAGATATTCCTGATCGATATCAAGCAGAGTAATATTTTCCTGAATAATTATACGATAAATCGAATAACAGAATTTATCAATTTTATTGGGGAAGTTCTGGAAGAAGGCAAAAGAAAAGGCATATATCGCAAGGACTTGGACACACGTGTTGCAAAAATGGTTATATTCGGTGCAGCTCAGGGTATACTTTTAAGTTGGGTGTTGAGCGAATCAAAAATGATTAAAGATAAAACCTTCAAATTTTCATTATATAGGGCAGCAAAGACTTTAAAAGATATCTTCAAGTCAGGACTGAAAGGAGATAAAAGTTGATTTTTGATGATCTGACCGAATTTATTGATTTTTTGGAAGATAAAAAAGAGCTTATCCGTATTAAAACAGAAGTTGATCCCGTCCTTGAAATAACAGAAATAACCGACCGCATATCAAAGAAAGGAGGACCTGCTCTAGTTTTCGAGAAAGTGAAAGGTTCAAATATTCCATTAGTAATAAATCTCTTTGGTTCTTATAAGAGAATGAGTTGGGCACTCGGTGTAGATGATTTCAATACGATAAGCGATAGATTTTCTATGCTTCTTAAGGCTACACCAAATCTAAAATTTTCACAAAAGATAGAAATCCTAAAAGAACTTTACAAACTCAGCACATCTAAACCAAAAGAGGTTAAAAAAGCTCCCTGTCAGGAGATTGTCAAGGAAGGTAATTTCTCGCTTTTTGATTTTCCTATTCTTAAATGCTGGCCTAAGGATGGTGGGAGATTTATAACCCTGCCTCTTGTGATTACAAAAGACCCAGAATCTGGTTCTCAAAATATTGGTATGTATAGAATGCAGGTATATGATGAAAAGACTACAGGAATGCATTGGCATACCCATCATGATGGTGCAGTGAATTATAGAAAAACTGCAAAATTTAGAAAAAGAATGGAGGTTGCTGTAGCTCTTGGAGGAGACCCAATAACTATTTATTCGGCAACCGCACCCTTACCCTACGGTATTGAAGAACTTATCTTTGCAGGTTTTTTAAGAAAAAAACCTGTTGAAGTGGTTAAAGCAAAAACCATAGATATACTTGTGCCAGCAAAGTCAGAAATAATACTCGAAGGTTATGTGGAGATTGGAGAGGAAAAGATTGAAGGCCCTTTTGGTGACCATACAGGATATTACTCTATTGCTGATAAATATCCTGTTTTTCATGTAACCTGTATAACCCATAAGAAGAATCCTATCTATCCCACGACTATTGTAGGAAAACCCCCGATGGAAGACTGTTACTTGGGTAAAGCAACAGAACGAATGTTTTTGCCATTTATTAAAATGCAGCTCCCTGAAATAGTAGATATAAATCTTCCTATTGAGGGTGTCTTCCATAATTGCGCACTTATTTCAATAAAAAAATCGTATCCTATGCATGCGAGAAAAGTAATGAACGCTATATGGGGACTTGGTCAAATGATGTTCACAAAATTTATCTTTATCTTTGATGAAGATGTAGATGTCCAAAACATATCAGAAGCCGCGTGGAAGGCTTTCAATAATGTTGATCCCTCAAGGGATATTATGATTGTAGAAGGACCACTTGATGTTCTTGATCATTCTTCGAACACTCCATTATATGGGGCAAAGATGGGAATTGATGCTACAAAGAAATGGCCTGAAGAGGGATACAATAGAGAATGGCCTGAAGAAATAAAGATGTCTGAAGAGATTAAGAAGATTGTTGATAAACGTTGGAAGGAGTATGGGCTTTAATAAAATAAAAATCTATCTTGAAATGATAAAATTCCAACATAGTGTTTTTGCTTTACCTTTTGCATATTTTGGGGCTTTTGTATCTGAAATGAAAATCCCTGATTTTAAAATCCTTTTATGGATAACCGTTGCAATGGTAGGTGCAAGAAGTTTTGCTATGGCATTGAATCGATTGATTGATATAGAAATTGATCGTCAAAACCCGAGGACTTCTGAAAGGGCTCTACCAAAAGGTCTTATTTCCATAAAGAATGTAATTGTTTTTTCGATAATAAGCCTCGCTGTTTTTATTATTTCTGTTTATAATCTTGCCCCCCTGTGTAGATATCTCTGGCCTTTGGTTATCATACCTTTTGTTATTTACCCTTACACAAAGAGGTTTACGTGGCTTTCACACTTTGTTTTAGGTATGTGTCTGGGTCTTGCTCCTATTGGTGCATGGATTGCTGTAACAAATACCCTAAGTTCTGACTCGATTCTTATTGGTATAGCAGTTATGTTTTGGGTTGCAGGCTTTGACATATTTTATGCTCTTCAGGATATAGATTTTGATAAGAGGCACGGTCTCTTTTCGATACCGGTAAGATTTGGAATAAAGAAATCTCTAAATATTATTAAAATACTTCATTTGGTTTCAGTAACTATCTTAATATGGATTGGTATACATTTTGGATTAGGAATATTTTATTATATCGGTGTCCTAATAGCTGCTATTCTTTTATTTTACGAGAATACTATTATTAAGCATAACGATTTATCAAGGCTTAATCTTGCCTTTTTTACAATAAATGGATTTGTAAGCATAATACTCTTCTGTTTTGTAGCACTTGAGGTTGCCTTTGGAGGTGTGAATCTTGGCTGATTTTATAGTTGGTATAACTGGTGCAAGTGGAAGTATCTACGGGATAAGACTTATTGAGGAGCTCTTAAAGAATAATCATTTTGTTAATGTTGTAATAACAGATGCTGGTAAAAAGGTAATGAAAGAAGAAATGGGTGAAGAAGATATAACATCTTTA
Organism: uncultured Nitrospiraceae bacterium; assembly: GCA_964404225.1. Lineage (GTDB taxonomy): Bacteria > Nitrospirota > Thermodesulfovibrionia > Thermodesulfovibrionales > SM23-35 > Kmv42. Next base: position 6,178 of record CAYOJI010000041.1, on the reverse strand, counting down.
ATGAGGGAAAGAAATGCTAAATTAGTGGATAATATAAAATTGTGGGCAAATAATGATTTTGAAGCGCCCTTTATGAGCGGCTCTAATGCCTTTGATGCCGTAATAATCATGCCTTGCAGTGTTGGTAAACTGGCAGCCATTGCTAATGGCATATCTAATAATCTACTCGAAAGGGTAGCAGATGTAGCTCTAAAAGAAAATAAACGACTGATTCTCGTTGTTCGTGAAACTCCTCTCAGTCTTATACATCTTGAAAATATGGTTAAAGTAGCAAAAGCGGGGGCAACAATCTTACCTGCTATGCCTGCATTTTATCATCATCCACAATCAGTAGAGGACATCGTAAACTTTGTTGTAGGTAAAGTACTCACTCTACTAAATATCAAACATGAATTATTCAAACCTTGGAGGAAAAATCCATTAGGAGGAAAGAGTGAGACATGATAAAAGATTCCTTAAAAGAAATCTCGGAAAAGGTCGAAGAGGGTATTAGACTTACGAAAGATGACGCAATAACTCTCATAAATTCTAATGACATTATATATATTGGCAAACTTGCAAATAAGGTAAAGGAGCAAAAGACGGGGAATTATGCATATTTTAATGTAAATAGACATATCAACCTTACAAATATATGTATTTCGAGGTGTAAATTCTGTGCATTCAGCAGAGACAAAACTGACAGTGATGCTTACACCTTGACAATAGACGAAGTAATTGATGCGGCAAACTCTGCAAGACATCTTGGTATAACAGAACTTCACATCGTCAGTGGTCTTCATCCTGATCTTCCATTTGATTATTACCTTGAAGTGATTTATAAGCTAAAACAGGCTATGCCCGAAGTTCACATTCAGGCATTTACCGCTGTAGAAATTGCCTATTTTGCCAAGATTTCAAATCTTACAATCAAGGATGTACTAATTCAATTGAAAAAAGCAGGATTAGGTTCTCTTCCAGGTGGAGGTGCTGAAATATTTAATCATACGGTAAGGGAAGCATTATGTCCTAAAAAAGCATCTACTGATGAATGGCTTGAGGTGATGAGGGTAGCACATACGCTTGGATTAAAGTCTAATGCAACAATGCTTTACGGACATATAGAAACATATGAAGATCGTATCGATCATATGCTATGTTTAAGGGATCTTCAGGATGAAACAGGTGGTTTTCAGTCATTTATCCCATTACCCTTTCATCCTCAAAACACCCGGTTATCTAACTTCAAAAAACCTACAGCATTCGAAAATTTAAAAATGCTTGCTATTTCACGTTTAGTACTCGATAATTTCCCTCATATTAAAGCCTTTTGGATAATGCTGGGATTAAAAGTTGCTCAACTCTCTCTCTTTTTTGGCGTTGATGATCTCGATGGTACTGTAGTAGAAGAAAAAATTACCCATGCGGCTGGCGCAGATACAGAACAAAGCATATCCCGAGAAGAACTTTTAAATTTAATACAAGAAACAGGAAGAATTCCCGTTGAAAGGGATACACTTTATAACATAATAAGGATTTATAACTGAGGATAAATATGCACAGCGTAAGACCTAAAGTTGGCCATATAGAATTCTTGAATTGCTTCCCTCTTTATTATGGGCTTGTAAAGAACTATGCATTTTTAGATATCGAACTTGTAAAAGGGACACCGACGGAACTCAATAACCTCCTAATAAATGGATTGCTCGATATTTCGCCTATTTCTTCAATAGAGTATGCACGCCACCATAATTCTCTTTTGCTATTCCCTGATTTTACTGTTAGTTCAGATGGAGATGTTAAAAGTATTATATTGTTGAGTTGTTTTCCTTTAGAAAAATTAAATAATAAAAAGATAGCGCTTACCACTACATCCGCCACTTCAAATGTTTTGCTAAAGTTGATTCTCAGCGAAGGATATGATATTCATCCTGAATATATAACATTACAACCAGATATATGTAAAATATTTATAGAAGCTGATGCAGCCTTACTCATCGGAGATATTGCCTTAAAATTTTATGTCTGTAGAGAAAATTTCTTCGTATATGATTTAGGAGTTGAATGGAAAAAACTTACTGGCCAAAAAATGGTGTACGCAGTCTGGGCAATTAATCGCCATTTTGCTGATACTAACGGAGATTTATGTGAATATGTGTTTAATATCTTCAAAAAATCTATGCTTTATTCAAAAACACACTTATCCGAAATTGCAGAATACGTCTCGAGATGGGAAACATTTGATAAATCTTTTCTTGAAGATTATTTTAAATCCCTTCGCTTTGATTTTGGAGAGGAATATCAACAAGGTTTGCTTTATTTCTATAGATTAGCAAAAGAGGCTGGGGAATTAAATAACATCCCCGAATTCGAATTCATAAATTTTAAGTCAAGCATAAAAACATGAACGCTTCAAAAATTTTTAAAGATATAGAAAAAAGGAGATTAAGTTTTGAAGAGGCAGTTTTTCTATTCGATAATGTCAATCTGCTTGAGCTTGCCGATACTGCAAACACTATTTGTAAAATTAAACATCCAGAAAATATAGCCACTTTCCAGATAGATCGAAATATTAATTATACAAATACATGTAAAAATCAATGTTCTTTCTGTGCCTTTTATAGGCCACCTGGACATCCTGAAGCGTATGTATTAACTCAGGAAGAGATAGAAGAAAAAGTATACGAGACAATTAAAAGTTCAGGAACACAAATAATGCTGCAGGGGGGGATCAATCCTGCACTTAAAATGGATTTTTATATAAACATGTTTAAAAATATTAAAAGGATTTCTAACATCAGGATTCATAGCCTTTCGCCACCTGAAATTGTTCACATTGCCGAATCAGAGGGAATATCTATTAGAGAAACATTAAAGAAGCTTGTGGAAGCAGGGCTTGATTCCCTTCCGGGTGGAGGAGCTGAGATCCTCGTTGACAGCGTTAGAAATAAGGTAAGTCCCAGAAAAATCTCTTCGTCAAAGTGGCTTGAGGTAATGGAAGAAGCCCATAAATTGGGTATGAAAACTACTGCCACGATGATGATTGGCACAGTTGAAACTATTAGGGATCGAGTAGAACATCTACAAAAAATACGCGATCTTCAAGATAGAACAGGTGGCTTTATTTCATTCATTCCATGGACTTATCAGCCTGGTAACACTTCTCTGGGTGGAAGTCCTGTGTCTTCAATAGAATATCTGCGGACACTATCTATAAGCAGGATATTTCTGGACAATTTTGAGAATATTCAAGGTTCATGGTTAACACAGGGAAAAGATATTGGGCAGTTGTGTCTTTCCTTCGGTGCTAATGACCTTGGAAGCATAATGTTAGAAGAGAACGTTGTTAAAGCAACAGGTGTCTCGAACAAAATGAGCGTTGAAGATATGGTTGAGCTAATTAAAAAGGCAGGGAAAGTTCCTGCACAGAGGGATACCGAATTTAATATTTTAAAGATCTATTCGGATTAAAATAAATAAATTCATTTTAGGTTAATTTAGATGATCAAAGATATTCCAAGGATTAAATATGCATTCATAGGAGGTTCCAGCACCTTTGCTATAAATTTTCCTGAAGATATTATCGCATATAATATAAAGTCAATTGATCATACAAGTTTTAAAACCCCTTTTGGGGAAAGCCCCGAAATAAAAATATTTGAGATAGACCATCAGCCTGTAATTACCGTTAAAATGCACGGTTGGCGCTCGGGTGTAAGCCGCGCGGATGCAAGCCGTCAGATCTTCTGGGTCTTCGAAAAAGTAGGGGTAAAAACTATTCTTGTAGAGGGCGGAGTAGGAACGATTAGACAAGAGTATCGCCTTCGTGATTTTATTATCCCTTATGACTATATTGACCTTTCATTAAGAAAAGATGTTTCACTTTCTGATAAATATTTACTTATTATGCGTAACCCGATATGCCCTAAGATTGCAGAGGTACTTGAGCGAGTAAGTAAACAGTTATTTCCAGAGAGGGAAGTTAACAGAGGAGTTTATGTAGTAACCGATGGAAAGCATTTTGAAAGTAGAGCAGAAGTGAGGATGATAGAATCTTTAGGTGGTGACGTTATTGGGCAGAGTCTCTGTCCCGAAGTATATCTTGCGAGGGAAATAGGAGCCTGTTATGCAGGTATCTATCTTATCGTTAATCGTGCAGAGGGTATCGGCCGAAATTGGAGTCACTCCGAACTAAGAAAAATTTTTTATTCTGAAGGACTAAATGTTGGAAAAATTATAATCGAAAGCTTAAGACAGATCGTATCGAAACAGAAGAGAGATTGTAAATGTTCAAGATTAAGAAAGAAGACATTGCTGAAAACCTAACACAAAAGATATAGCTTATTTTTAGTCCTTATAATTTATAAATTTACTGACAATACTCATGAAATTCTAAATAAAGTAGGTTAAAAGGTTTTCATGAAAATAACTGACCATAAAAAGCTCAACCCCGCTAAAGTAGAACGAATGTTTTCTCATATTTCTCATCGTTATGATCTTTTAAATCATGTATTGAGCTTCGGACTCGATTTTAAATGGCGAAAGGCATGTGCATATGAAACGGGTATTAGTAATTGTCAAAGAATCCTTGATGTATGCACAGGCACAGGAGATATGGCGATAGAATTGAGTAAATATTGGAAGGGTAAAGTAAATATAGAGGCCTTAGATTTTTCACAGGAACTGATTGAAATCGGAGAAAAGAAAGCCCAAAAAAATGGGCTGAGCAATATAATATTTAGAAAGGCAAATGCCGAAATACTTCCATATGATAATGAAGAGTTTGATGCTGTAACGATTGCTTTCGGGCTGAGAAATATTCAGGATAAACTAAAGGCTTTAAAAGAATTTTATCGGGTCACAAAACCAAATGGATGTTTTGTCTGTCTCGAATTTAGTCGACCGATTAATCCTCTTTTTAAAAAAATATATTTTTTTTATTTAATAAGAATTATCCCCCTTATTTCACGTCTTCTTGGTTCAGATCCTAATGCTTACCGTTATCTTGGGGATACTATAAAAGATTTCTTAAGCGTTCACGAACTTTCTGATTTAATTACAACAGCTGGATGGAAAAATGTTATATACAAATTTTTAACAGGTGGGGTAGTAGCTATACATAGAGGGGTAAAGTTTTGAAGTCTTCAGGGTTCCTTCTCTTTAAGCCTCAATCTATTAAATTCTTTTAATTGTTCAATTAATTGTGCCTCGGAGATTGCTCCTATTTTTACAAGTGCTTCACCAAAATAAATATAGGAATCTTGCTGTTCCTTCAAAAGCTCTTCAACCTGCTCCTTTGTTAAAATTTTTTCTCTTATAGCAATCTCACCAAATTTTTCAAAAGTATCTTCCTGAATTGTCAAAATCTTAAGAATATCTTCATCAGTAAGCCAGCCTTTAGCTTTGGCGAGCTCTCCAATTTTGAGATTATTCTTTCTCTGAAGAAATCTTGCATTCAGAATATCCATTTCGGTAATTAACTTTTTTTCAAGTAAAAAACTGCCAAATTTTAAATATCTTAAATGCGTATTCATAATTTAATTTTAACTATAACAATACCTAATTTTCTCAACTTTTTATTTAGAACTTTGCTTATATATAATCTTTATGTTGTATAATTGTTTATCATGCCTATGTTTGTAGTTCATGAACATCATGCGAAGAGACTTCATTTTGACCTTAGATTGGAGATACAGGGGGTCTTAAAATCATGGGCTATCCCAAAAGGACCTTCGATGAATCCAAAGGAGAAGAGGCTTGCAATAATGGTAGAAGATCATCCTATCGATTATGCAAATTTTGAAGGAACGATTCCAGAAGGTATGTATGGCGCAGGCACTGTTGTAATTTGGGACAAAGGCAATTTCGAAATTCAGCATGGCAGTATTAAATCTGGTAGATTGGATATTTTTTTCGATGGTAAAAAATTAAAAGGCGAGTTTGCTTTAACAAAGATGTCGGGTAAAGATAATGAATGGTTATTGATAAAGAAAAAAGACAAATATGCAGATTATAACTTCGTTCTCGAAACAATCATCCCTCTGTAAGATTTGCAAGATTACTAAATTTGAATTTTTTAAAACTCGTTAGAATAATTATGGATATTGCTGGATGCTGAAGAAACACAATGAATTGATATTTAAAATCACTACTGTCCGCTAAAAATTTAGGATAAGGCTTGAACTCTCTGTCAGAGGTG